>JAFDGA010000005.1 GCA_019309545.1 Deltaproteobacteria bacterium | reverse complement strand
ATTTCTTTTTCCGGCAACCGCCGTTGATCAAGCAACAGCACCTTATTCTGATCCCACCGAATGGTGTGATAACCGGCAATTTCGGTCACTATATCCCCCTTTTTTTCTAAACCAACCAGACAACCAGTATGCACCCTGATAGGTATCGTAAGTTCTCCAGGATAATATCTCATAAACGCCATGGCTTTTGAAGAAAGCGGTGGCTGGCAATGATATTCGTCCTGTTCCTGTAGGGACTGGGTTTCCCGGCCCTAAACGGGGTGGGGAGACCCCCCCCTACCAAAAGATCACATCAATTTATTAGTGATCAAGAAAACCCGGGCTCGGGGCTGAATTTACCCGCGGGGTTTGGCCCAGATTTCAAGCACGGTTAAATTCAAGAAGCGTTTGGAGGCCGCGGAGCGCAGCAAGGCCACGGTATCCGCGCCCCAGGCAGTGCCGGCCATGGCCACCACCTCTTCCCCTTCCGGTATCAGCCCGGCATCCACTGCTTCCATCACAATTTCGCAGCAGACCTTCATTCCCTGACCCAAGCGCCGCAAAGTATTGGCGATCAGTAAAGTGGGAGCACTGCCCTTGAATTGCTCGGCCAGGCTGGTTTCCAGCGAATGGGTGAGGATAGTGCCCTTAAAAACCGGAACCCCCAGAGAGGTAATCTGGTGAAAATTATCTTCTTTAAATTCATCGACATTGGGACCTTTAAATCCCACACTGTGGCCGACGATCACCAGATTGACAGCTTTTCCCGCCAGTAAGCGGGCCGCTTTGACCCCGGTATCGCCGGTAGTGGAGGCCACCACAAAATGTTTATGGCCTTCGACCTGGGCCCGGGCCAACACCTCCAGGCAAGCGTCGGTATTATCCGGCCCCGCTTTGTCAAAATACCACACTTCACGACGTATCATGACTCCTCCAGGTTACTTCTGGGTTTGGGCTTTTCCGCTGCCGTTATATTTTTGCCTCTGGCCCAGCCTTAGTCAAGGGAATTTCAATAAGGGGAGTGATTGAAACCCATAAGAGCGCCAAAAGGGGGGATAAATTGCCATAGGCTGCTGGGCCGGTCGAAGCAGTCTCTGAGATAAGAGGATTTATAAGAATATTATATACTTAGCCATATAACTTTATAGTCTTTATAGTAATCAATAAGGCGGTAAAAATTCCTTGGGGTCTAAGAGATCCTCGGGCAGCATCACCATCTCACGTTCCAGGCTGACTCCATGGGCCTTCCAAACGGTCTCCTGGATCTGAGCGATCAAAGCCTTCACCTGAGCCGCGGTAGCGTGGCCGAGATTAATGATAAAGTTGGCGTGATCGGTGGAAACCTGCGCCTCTCCGTACCGCAAGCCTTTTAAGCCGGCCCGCTCGATGAGCCAGCCCGCGGGGCGTCCCACCGCTGGATTTTTAAACACACTGCCGCAATTACGGGGGTTGGCCGGAAATTTAACCCGTCGCTGTCGGAGTAGCTCCGTCATCCGGGCCTGGATTTCTTCCGGTGGCGCGCTCTGCGTGAGGTAAAATTCGGCTGCCACCACCAGCCAATGGGGGAAATTTAGCAGCCGGGAGCGCCGATAGCCGAACTCCAACTCACTGGCCATCAGGGTCAACATTTGCAAGCGGGGGGTGACGACAGTGACCTGCCGGAGCCGGGAGGAGATATCCTGACCCGGCCCGGTACCGGCGTTGATCCGCACCGCCGCTCCGACCGTGCCTGGAATGCCGGCCAGAAATTCAAACCCCGCTACTCCCTGTCCTGCCAGGTATTGGGCCAGCGTCGGCAGCGAGACCCCAGCGCCGACTCGCAGGCAGTTGCCGTCAAGTTTTATCTCTTTAAAAGCCCGAGCCAGGTGCAGGGTAAGGCCAGGTAAACCGCGGTCAGCGATCAGCAGGTTGGAGCCCCGCCCCAAGAAGAACACCGGCCACTGGCAGGTCTTAGCCAGCCGGAATATGTCAAAAAGATCGTCCAGGTCGGCGGGAACGGCCAAAACCTGAGCAGCCCCCCCGATCTTCCAGGTTGTCAGCGGTCCCAGGAGGTGATTGACATAGAGCTGGCCTCGGATGGACTGCAGTTGAGTAGGATAAATATCCATGAGGCAATAGACCTATTATAACCATTGTCATAAATTTTCTAAAACTTTCTTATTATAATAAGCTCAATCCAACTTCCAGATTAGCGCCCCAGCCGGTCCAGCCTAACGCATAATAGTAATTTATTATTATCCTGCTTGCCGCTCCCCTGAATGTCAACCGAAATTTTTCGGCCGCGCCCTTGTCTAAGAAAACCGCCCAATTCACAGGACGACGGCCTAGATTCGCTTGCCGGAAAAGGCAATCCTTGGTAGGATAAAAAAAATTTTTTCAGGGAGGTTAGGCTTATTTCTAGAAAACGATCTTTACTGCCACGGAAGGGCGGTATCTTCCTGATCCTGGCGGCGATCGGGGTGTTGGCGGGAGTGATCGGGCTGACCATTTTCTGGTTGGATTGGGAAGCGCCCCAGGTGCAATTGACCCCTGACCTCAAGGTGTTGGGGGCCAAGACGACCTTCACGGTGAAGGTCCAGGACCAGAAAAGCGGCCTGAAACAGTTGCGGGTGACTCTGCAACAGTCCGGCTTAGTAAAGGATATCATCAGCCGGGATTTCCCTAGCGGTTGGCTGGGAGGCGGCCGGGAGCATCGCTTCGAGGTCCCCCTGACCCTGGAACCGAAGACCCTGGGTCTTAAGGAAGGTCCGGCGGAGCTTATAGTTTTGGCTCGGGATCATTCCTGGAGGAACTTGTTTAATGGTCGTGAAACCACCTTATCTCGGCAACTGACCATTGACCTGATTCCCTTACATATATCAGTACGTTCCTTGAACCACACCCTAAACCAAGGGGGTACCGGCCTGGTAACCTATCAGATCAACAAAGACATTAAAAAAAGCGGAGTAATGGTTGATGGCCGCTGGTTTACCGGCTATCCCTGTCCGGGTGAGGAACCCGGAATTTATCTGGCTTTCTTTGCGGTGCCGGTTGAGGTCTCCCAACCATTCCCCTTGGAGGTGAGAGCGATCGACCTGGTCGGTAATGAGGCTCACCAACCGGTCATCTATCGTCTCAAGCAGAGACGCTGGCGGAACGACCGCATCAATCTGTCCGAAGCCTTTTTGCAAAAGAAAATGCCAGAGTTTCAGGTAATGTCCCCTGATCTGAAAAATATTGCCGATCCGCTGGAGGTCTTTCTGGTAATTAATCAAAAGTGGCGTCAGCATGATAATCACCGGGTAGGTGAAATCTGCCGGATCAGTCAGGCCCACCGTCTCTGGCAAGGGGCTTTTCAGCGTCTGAAAAACAGTAAACCCATGGCTGGCTTCGCCGACCATCGAACCTATTTCTATCAGAACCGGGAAATTGATCGCCAGGTGCATTTGGGGCAAGACCTGGCTTCGCTCCAGAATGCCGAGGTGGCCGCGGCCAACCATGGGGTGGTGGTGATGGCCGAACCCTTGGGGATTTATGGTCAAACCGTCATCATCGATCATGGCTGGGGTCTGTTCAGCATGTACAGCCATCTGAGTCAGATCAAGGTGCAGACCGGTCAGCAGGTCAGGCAGGGCGAGGTTATCGGCAATACCGGCACTACCGGGCTGGCTGGCGGAGACCACTTGCATTTTGCCATGATTGTCCAGGGGCAGTTTGTGGACCCGGTGGAGTGGTGGGATCCCCACTGGATCAAAGACAATGTGGAGCGTCAACTGCGGCCGGCTCAGAAACCCCAATAGCTGGTGGAAAGACCCTCCTGCCCGGGAGCGCAGCCACGGCTGGCTGGTTTTATAAGGAAACTGGATTTATCTGGAGAGAGATTGGGAAAATGGGAAATAAACCGATGATTTTGCGTATCAACCCTCAGAATCCCCAGGAGCGTTTGCTCCGGCAGGTGGTGCAGGTACTGGCGGACGGCGGCCTGATTGCGTATCCTACCGATACCTGCTATGGCATCGGCTGCGATCTGTTCAATAAGGCCGGGATTGAGAAGATCTATCAGCTCAAACGGCGGCCGCTGTCCAAACCTTTCAGTTTTATCTGTGCCGATCTAAAGGATATCAGTGAATATGCCCGGGTTTCCAACTACGCCTATAAGACCATGAAGCGGCTGTTGCCTGGGCCTTATACCTTTATTCTGGAAGGGTCGCGTCTGGTACCCAAAATCATGCTCACCCGACGCAAAACCGCCGGCATTCGAGTGCCCGACCATCCTATCTGTTTGGGGCTGGTGAAACTTTTGGGCCACCCCATTATCAGCACCAGTGCCAGTCGCGCGGACAACGGGGTAATGAGCGATCCCTATGAAATTGCCGCTTATTTCAAACCGTATCTGGATGTAGTGGTGGATGGCGGGATAATTGTGCCGGAACCTTCCAGCGTCATCTCCCTGATCGATGATGTCCCGGAAATAATCCGGGTGGGTAAAGGAGAGGTCAGTGATTTTGAGTGAATCTCGTTATTCGAAGCCGATTTCTACCTTCGGGTAAGTAAGTAAGCCGGGATTAAAGGAGTCAATTGCAACCGGTTAAAAGTTTTTTCCAGGCTCTCTCCAAAGAGCAACTGCCACAGAGAAAATTTATCCTTTTCAGGATAGATGGCCTCCACTTTGCCAACGATGCCCCCCAACCGACCGGCCCGCTCGATCGCATCCTGGAGATTGCCGAATTCGTCGATCATCTTTAATTTTTTGGCTTCTTCGCCGGTGAAGATGCGGCCGTCCGCCACGGCCCGGACCTTTTCAACGGGGAGATTGCGGCCCTTGGCCACATCCCGGATAAATTGTTCATGGATATTATCGAGCAGCTTCTGGAAATAGGCCCTTTCTTCAGGAGTCATCGGACGCACCGGGGAACCGGAATCTTTAAAAGTGCCGGCCTTGAGATCATAAAAGTCCAGCCCCACTTTTTTAATCAAGTCTTCAACATTGGCAAATCTGATAATGACGCCGATGCTGCCGGTTAAGGTGCCGGGGCTGGCGATGATGAGGTCAGCTCCGCTGGCGATATAATAGCCTCCCGAGGCGGCTACAGTGCCCAGAGAAGCGACCACCTTTTTGGTTTTGCGAACCTTTTCCAGTTCCCGCCAGATCTCTTGTGCCGGGCTAACTGCTCCCCCCGGAGAGTTGATCCGCAAAACGATCGCCTTAATCTGGGAATTTTTGCGGTATTTGTCCAATTGTTTCAGGGTCTCCTGGGCATCAGCAATAACCCCTTTAACTTCTATGACTCCGACTTTTTCTCCTCTTGACCACAGGGGGCCTTCTTTAGTAAAGGATAGCATCAACAGACTCAGGCCGATAAAAAACAGGATAATCGAACCGAGGATCAAAATTACGGAGTACAGCGGCCGCTTTTTCATGGAGTTATCCCCTAAATTTTCAGGATTTGTTCTCCGCCTTTTTCAATTCACTCTCTTCCAGGCTCTCCCGCAAGATCTCACCTAAAGGAGTGGTGGCCTCCTTCCGGGAATGGAGGTATTCCCGATAAACAGAGCGTTCTTCTTCGCTCTCCAGCTTGCGGATACTAAGGCCGATCTTGCGATCGCGGGCCGAGACATTTACCACTTTCACGGTGATTACATCACCGACCTTGATCTGGGCGGCCTTGTTTTTATCGCGACTCAATTCGGAAATATGTACCAGCCCCTCAATGCCCTCTTCCAGCTCGACAAATAATCCGAAATCGGTGACATTGGTGACCATACCGTTGACCCGCTGGCCTACCGGGTAGCGTTGTTCAATAGTATCCCAAGGGTCAGGGGTCAATTGTTTGATGCCCAGCGAAAAACGCTCATTTTCCTTGTCGATGTTCAGGACTTCAGCCTGGACTTCCTGGCCTTTTTTATAGATTTCGGAGGGATGTTTGATACGCTTGGTCCAAGAGATGTCAGAGATATGCACCAGGCCGTCAATCCCTTCGTCAATGCCGATGAAGATACCGAACTCAGTAATATTTTTGATTTTCCCCTCAATGACGGTACCAACCGGGTATTTCTCCCCGATGACATCCCAGGGGTTCGGTTCGACCTGCTTCATCCCCAAAGAAATGCGTTTTTTCTCGGGATCCAGGTCCAGAACTACCACCTCCACGACATCGTTAACGTTCACCACTTTGGAGGGATGGCGGATCTTTCTGGTCCAGGACATCTCGGAAACGTGAATCAGGCCTTCGACTCCAGGTTCCAACTCTACAAAAGCGCCGTAATCGGTGAGGCTCACCACCTTGCCCTGCACCCGGCTGCCGATCGGGTATTTTTCTGCAGCCATAGTCCAGGGATCCGGACTCAATTGCTTCAGCCCCAGCGACACCCGCTCATTTTCACGGTCAAAATGCAATACCTTAACGGTGATGGCATCACCTACCTGGTAGAGATCGGAAGGGTGACCGATCCGCCCCCAGGACATATCGGTAATATGGAGCAGACCATCAATGCCGCCGAGATCGACAAAAATGCCATAATCAGTAATATTTTTTACCACTCCGTCGATAACCTTGCCTTCTTCCAGGCTGGCCAGGGTTTGAGCCTTTTGTTCCGACTTTTCCTTTTCCAAAATAGCCCGTCGAGACAGAACTACATTACGCCTTTTTTTGTTATATTTCAGAACCTTAAATTGTTGACGTCGACCGATCAGGGCATCCACATTCCGGGTCGGCTGCAAATCTACCTGGGAACCGGGCAGGAAGCCGGTGAGACCGCCAATATCAACCGAAAACCCGCCTTTAACCTTGGCGGAAATGACCCCTTCGATCACCCCGTCTTCTTGATAAGCAGTGCTGATCTCTTCCCAGACTTTGATTTTGGAGGCCTTTTCCTTAGAAAGCATAACTATGCCCTCTTCGTCGTCCCGACGTTCCAAAAGAACATCTACTTGATCGCCGATGTGGGCTTCTACTTCGCCCTCGGGTGAGATAAACTCCTGGATGGGAATCTGGCCCTCGCACTTATAACCGATATCTACGACAGCGTAGTCTTTATCGATAGAGACAATACGCCCGGAGATTACTTCACCTTCTTGGACCCGGCGGAGACTCTCCTCATAGAGTTCGGACATCCTTTCCAGATCGCCGGTTTTTTCCGGCTCTGCCGCCCCCTGAACCGTGCCGTTCGGACCTGTTTCCGGCTCTTCCGCAGCCCCGGTCTCTGTGACGGTTTCCTCGGAAAAGGCGTGGGTTTCAGTGTCTAACGGCTCTGTTTCGTTGATCAAGTCCGGTTTTTTATTATTATCATCCATGTAATTCTTCCCCCTCTGAATATTTTTACCCTTATCGGTGGTTTTCTAATTCAAAGCTATCGCTCCCCGCTGCCAGCATGCGGAGTTGACTGTTCCAACACCGGTCGAATCAGCTCCTGACAGGCATGCACCACTTCTTCCAGGCTTAGATTGGTGCTATCGATGACCTGGGCTCCGCTCGGAATGCACAACGGCGCTTCCTGTCGCTGGCGATCACGTTGATCGCGGTCGGCCAGTTCAGCCCGAACCTGGTCCGCCGGCAGTTCTCGACCCTGGGCCTGCAGTTGCTGGCGGCGACGTTGGAGCCGAACTTCAGGGTCGGCGTCCAGATAAATTTTAACCTCAGCGTGGGGGAAAACCATGGTTCCCATGTCACGACCTTCGGTAACGATGCCGCGATTTTCTCCCCAGGCGCGCAATCGGGTTCCGACCCATTGTCGTACCGGGCTTAAGGTAGCCACTCGGGAAGCGGCCTGGCTGACCCAGGGCTGGCGAATGGCCTGGGTAATCTCCTGGCTCTGGCTCCATAGCCGGAATCCTTCTGGACCACTATCAACCCGGAGATCAAAATTGGCCAGGAAGTTTTCCAACTTCTGGGCATCATCCAGATTTATATCTTGACGCCCAGCCACTAGAGCGACGGCCCGATACAAAGCGCCACTGTCTAGATAAAGATATCCCAACCATTGGGCCAGTCGCTTGCCGACACTACTTTTGCCCGCCCCGGCCGGACCATCGATGGTTATGATCAATCGAGGGGGCACCTCAGGCTGTAAACCCCATTACCTTTTTGAATGCCTGTAGGAAACGGAGATTTTCTTCCGGACGCCCGGCATTGACTCGAATCCATTCGGGCAGATTATAACTGCTCATAGCCCGAATGATCACTCCTTCCCGGAGCATAAGTTGATAGAGCTCCTGGCCGTCCCGGTTGACCCGAATCAGCAGAAAGTTGGCCTGGGTAGGAATATACTCCACCCCCAGACGATCCAGCTCCTGGCACAAAAATGCCAGCCCCTCCCTTACCAGCTGGCGGGTGCGATCCAAGAAGTCCTGATCGTCGAGAGCCGACCGGGCTGCTACTTGGGCCAGGCTGTTGACGTTGAAAGGTTGTCGCATCCGGTTCAGGTAATCTATCAATTCGCTCGGGCCATAGCCATAACCGACCCTTAATCCGGCCAAGCCGTAGGCTTTGGAAAAGGTCCGCAAACCGATCAGGGGCAACTGCTCGTCCAGATAATCTAGCCCCGAGGCCACATCCGGCGATTCGACAAAATCAATATAGGCCTCATCTAAAACCACAATTACCCCCGAAGGCAGGGCCTTTAGAAAATTTTCCCATTCTGTCCGATAGATTGCAGTGCCAGTGGGGTTATTAGGATTGTTGATAATAACGATCTTGCTATGGGGGGTCAGGGCGTGGATCAGGGCTTCCAGATCAACTCGGAAATCTTTTAAAGGCAAGGGCCGGAAAATGCCGCCGGCTCCTTGGGTCAATAATCCGTACATTAAAAAGGAAGGGGTGAAGCTCAGGACTTCTTCCCCAGGTTGCAAAAAAGTCCTGATAATCAATTCCAGAATTTCATCTGAGCCATTGCCGAGGATTAATTGTTCCGGGCTGATCCCTAGATGGCGGCTCAAACGCTGTTTGAGATAATAGGCCCCGCTATCTGGATAACGGTTCAGGGTGGCTAACTGCGATTGGATGGCTTTAAGAGCCAGAGGAGAAGGTCCCAGAGGATTTTCGTTAGAGGCTAATTTTATAGCTCCAGTAACCCCAAATTCTCTTTCTAATTCTTCTAGAGGCTTACCGGGCGGATATGCCGTAAGCGTGGCGATGTTTTCCGGTACCAAAAATTCAAACATAGACTCCACAATGAGGCCGGGGGACAAACAGTATTACACCAAAACAGCGTGTTTCTTTGATTGCTGGAACCCGAGCAGGCAGGTGCAGATGCTTAGTTTAAGGGTGGGAGGATATGCAAGTTCCGTTGTTAATCGACATTTAACCTGGGCAGGATGATCAGATAATTTGACTCCTCCGAGGTTCGAGATTTCTCCTCTAAGCCAGGGCCATGGCCAGAGTCCGATCCGCACCCTATACCGGGATGCAACCCTTAACAAAGCAATAACCGATTGTTCCCTTTTCAGCCTGTAAACCAAAATGGCATTAAATATTATTAATATTATATAACCCAAACCGATTTAAAAATCAATACCTTTTTCTAAGGTTGAAGGAAATCTGGTGCACATCTTTAAATCACATTGAAATAAAATAAGATATCTGTTATTTTTTTCTCTACCTAACCTCATGACACGGATTCTCCCTGATGTCTTTAGCTAACATTATTACTCTGAGTCGGTTGCCGTTGCTACTGATTTTAGTGGCCCTGCTTTTCATCCCTAACCTGGAACTGCGGCTCCTGGGGCTGGGATTGCTGATCATCTTGTTTCTGATGGATTGGTTTGACGGCTATGTGGCACGATTGCGAGACGAAGTCACCGAGTTGGGAGCGGTCTTAGATGTGGCCTTAGATCGGGCCGTAGAAAATATTCTCTGGATCAGCTTCATGTACATCGGCTTAGTGCCGCTGTGGGTGCCGATCATATTTCTCATACGTTCCTTTATTGTCGATAGCTTACGGGGCGTGGCTCTCCGTCAGGGCAAGTCAGTTTTTGGGATGATGCACTCCCGCCTGGGGAAATTCCTGGTCGCGTCCCGCTTTATGCGCGCCTTTTATGGCTTTGCCAAGGCCTGGGTGTTCTGTCAACTAATGCTCACCCATGCCCTGAAATTGAAGGATCCTGGACTGACCTCAACCCTACAGCCCCTCAACCAAGCTCTTATCTGGCTAGTTGTTGGTCTCTGTGTCATCAGGGGAGTCCCGGTGTTATTGGACAGCCGGAGATACTTTCTCTCCCCCGTGGGTAAGGCCTGAAGTCTTAAACTTAAACTGGCAAGTTCCAACCAGAAGGGATGGCCATGGCCAAAATCGCTGCCATTTTTGACGTGGACCACACTCTCGTCCGAGGGCCTACGGAAAAGCTATTCTTCTGTTATCTTTTACGGCACCGACAGTTATCCTGGGGCAAGGTGTTGGCTTTTTTGGGCCACGTTCTTCTCGAGCCCCAAAGCCGTTTCCATAATAAGTCATATCTGGCAGGGACATTGATAGCAGAAATCGAGCCCCTGGCGCGGAGCTGCTACCAAGAGGTGATCGCCCCACGATTAAGTGCCCGGGGTCGGGAATGTGTCCGCCAGCACCAAGCCCAGGGACATGTCATCGTTATCCTGACCGGTTCACTTTACTTTTTGGTTCATCCCTTAAAAGAAGAATTGGGCGCCCAGTGGCTGATTGCTACCCGTTTAGACCGGGCTAACGATCACTTTACCGGGCACATCACCGGCTGCCATCCGCGCGGAGAGCATAAGCTCCACCTGGTGCGCGACCTGGCCCAATCCGCGGGTTTCGATATTTCTCAATCCTATGCGTATGCTGACCATATCCAGGATGTGCCCCTGCTGTCGCAAGTCGGCCATCCGGTGGTGGTCAACCCTGGCTGGCGACTCAAGCGTCTGGCCCAACGCTATAACTGGCCCATCCGCTATTTTTAACCACCCGAATCTTGATATTTAAACCTCATAGGGTGAAGGAAGACGTTTCAATAGATTGTAGGCCTATCCTTTTGGCCAGATTTTGAGAATGCAGGAATTTTATGATGGGAATTTAAGATTAAGGCTGGCTGACTCAGTGCCAATCTTTGGCATCGCAAAAACTATGGGCCAATCCCTCCAGGGCTTCGGTATAGTCTGACCAATAGATCAGATCATGACAAAAGGGACACCGCACGGTAGCGTATATCCTCCGGCCCTTCTGACCCTCGGATGTGATTTCCCAGATCCCTGCAAAATCACAAACAACCTGTTGCTCCAGCGCGGCTGGTTCCTGGTCGGCGATCCGCTTCTCTAATTGGCCCTGCTCCCAATATTTAGCGCCATCATACAGAATCAGACCGGGGAACAACTTAAGGGCCTCTCTTAAGTGCATAATTCTTAAACTTTCTCCCGGCATGTAACAGCGGGACCCATCGTAAAGTAACCGGCTAAATTGATCAATTCGGATTAAGGTTTAGCGAATTTTCAAAAATCTGTGTTTCCTTGACCCTCACGGACTAATTTTAGCAAACCGGCCCGATTAATATCAAGTAAATTCAGAATCTCTCCAAAGACTTAATGATAGTCTCCCGGCTTTCAGATTGACAGGAGTAATTTTTTGGGATATCTGATATGATTGAAAAAATTAAGATCCGAAAGGAAGTTCCATGAAATGCCCCCATTGTGGTGGGGAATTGCCTATGGCGCAGTGCCCGGAATGTGGTGGCGAGACTCCGGCCGATGGCGACTATTGCTGTCGCTGCGGAGCGATTTTAGACCTGCTGGAAACCAGCCCGGATTTGAGCAACCGAGTCCTCTGTCCCGACGGCAACTGTATCGGGGTTCTTGATAAACATGGTGTCTGCAGTGTTTGCGGACGGGCTTATGAAAATCTCGAAAGTGAGCCCGAGAATGGATGAAGCCCTGGTAAAACAGCTCAAGAGCCGGGTGGCAACCGAACTGCGGCAACGGGAACTGGCCTTATTGGAATACTGGCTGGAAGAAGTAAAAAAGATCGAGGCCAAACGGCATCAGGACCTGGCCGCGCTGCTGAATGATTTGAAGGGCCTGATCACCCGGATGCAGAACCGCCTCCAAACCCTGAAATCCGGCCGGGAGAGATGAACCGATGTATGAATTAAAGATTATTACTCAGTTTTCGGCTGCCCATCGCCTGGAAAATTTTTATGGCAAATGCGAAGCCCTGCACGGCCATAACTGGAAGGTAGAAATTTTTGTGGTCTCCGCTTCTCTGGATGATGCCGGATTAGTGCGGGATTTCGGTCAGCTCAAAGCCGCGGCCAAGGAAATTTTGGAGGAGGTTGATCATACTTATCTGAATGAGTTGCCTGCCTTCCGGACCCAGAACCCTTCCTCCGAAAACCTGGCTCGCTACCTCTTTGAACGCTTGGGGACCGTAATCAACGACGGTCAGGTCAAGGTAACCCGAGTCACGGTCTGGGAGTCGGATACCAGCAGCGCCTCTTATTATCTTCCTTAACCAGGGATCATGCGGCGGAAAGGGCATCTCTGGCCGGTGGCATTATTTCTCATAGGTAATCTGGGGGTGATCTGGGCCCAGGCCAGTCTGCCCACCGAGCCCCAGCCCCAGAGTCTTATTCAAAGCCCAGGCTTGCAGCCCTGGCAAAAGCCGCCGGTAGCCTTCAGCCACCAGCAGCACGAGGAGCAACGCATTGCCTGCGCCACCTGCCATCATGAATATGACGGCGGCCGCAATCACTGGAGCCAGGGAGACCCGGTAAAAAAATGCCAGGAATGTCATCCGAACCGGCCTCAGACCGACCGGCCGGATCTGAAGAATGCCTTTCATCGACAATGCAAGGGTTGTCACTTAAAACTCTCCCAACAGGGCCAGCGGGCCGGACCGATCCGCTGCCTGGACTGCCACCGCCAGATCTGAATCCCAAGGAGCCAAGGGGGTGAAATGACTGATTCTTTGGTCCGGGAAAAACTACTCAAGCTGTTGCGTCAGGAAGCCTTGGAATTTAGAGAGGTCATCCTGTCTTCAGGACGCCACAGTCATTATTATATCGATTGCCGCCGGGTGACTCTGTCACCGGCCGGGGCTTATCTGACCGCCCAATTGGTCCTCCAGCAGCTGCCCCCAAGGGAGGTGGACGCTCTGGGTGGCCTGACCCTGGGCGCGGACCCTATTGTCGCCGCGGTTGCCGCGGTCAGTTATCTGGAAGGCCGGCCGCTCAATGCCTTTATCGTGCGCCAGGAAACCAAGGGACATGGGGGCCGGCAGATGATCGAAGGGCCGCCACTGGCGTCAGGGGCCAGGGTGGCCATCATCGACGATGTAGCCACCACCGGCGGCTCCATTCTGAAGGCTATCCAGGCGGTGCAGCACCATACCAACTGGCAGATTGCCCGGGTGCTGTGCCTGGTCGATCGGCAGGAAGGGGCTCGGGAGCTCCTGGCCCAGGCGGGCTTTGAGCTGATTGCCCTGTTTAACGGAGATGAACTATCGCTGCCTCCGAAATAAATAACCGGGGCAGGGATAGACATCAATCTGCCCGCTCTCCGTACCTGAAGGTAAGCTAAATGCGGCCCAACTGGGATGAATATTTTATGTTGATCGCCAAGCTGGTTAGCACCCGGTCCACTTGCAATTCCCGGCCGACCGGCGCAGTGCTGGTGAAGGAGCGCCAGATTCTGGCTACCGGCTACAACGGCTCCATGCCCGGCGCCCCCCACTGCATTGATCAGACCATGCCCGACGGCAGTCCCTATTGCCACCGCCGGGCCATGCAGGTGGCGGATGTAGATAAATATAATTACTGCCGGGCTTCCCACGCCGAAGCTAATGCCATCGCCCAGGCCGCACGCCATGGGGTCGCCATCAAGGGAGCCAGCCTTTACGTCACTCTGGAACCCTGCTATGTATGTCTGAAACTACTGGCCACCGCCCGGATTGAGAGAGTCTTTTTTGAGCTGCCCTACGAATCTCAGCATCCGGAACGGGATGCCTTCTGGCGCCAGCAGGCGGTAAAGGAGGCAGGCTTTAAGGTTTATCAACAACTTAACATTGCACCGGCCACCTTGGAATATATCTTGCCTTATCTGCAGGGCTTTACTTCCCGCCGCCGCTTACCTTCGATCTGAACCGGATTAATGCCGGGTTTCTTGGCCCTCAAAACCTGTGTCATCCAGCGTAAAAATTTTTAAACATTTAACCCGGCTAAAACCTTGACGCTTCCGCTCCTCATGCTTAATTTGTTTGCAAAAGAAAGTACATGGAATAAAGGAGGAAATATCAATGCCGTGGTTAACTTTTGGGCCGAGGTTGGACCTATTTCGAGAACTGGAGCAGTTCCGGCGAGAAATGGATCGGCTGTGGGAAGATACTTTTCGCCGGGAGCCATTTTTGCGTTGGCGGGCCGGAGTTTATCCATTGGTGAATATTTCCGAGGACCAAGATCATCTGTATGTCCGGGCCGAGCTGCCCGGCGTCAATCCTGAGGATATTGAAATCACCCTGGAAAACAATAGCCTGATCCTGCGCGGGGAACGCAAATTCCCGGAGGATGAACGGGGAGTGGACTATCATCGCCGGGAACGCGAAGTGGGATCCTTCCGGCGGGTGATCCGCTTGCCGGCACGGGTGGAGGTCGCCAATGTGGAGGCCACCTGCCATAACGGCGTTTTAACCATCACCTTGACTAAGCCGGAAGAGGCCAAAACCAAGCAGATTAAGGTTAAAAGTTCTTGAGAAAGGGGGGAACCGGAGTGGCCGAAAAAGAATTGCAGCCTAGAAAAAAGGAAGCTGTAGCGACCGAAACTGAGCTTACCAGACCCGGACGGGTCTTCCTGCCGGCGGTAGATATATATGAAAATCCCGAGGCTTTAGTGCTGCTGGCAGATATGCCGGGGGTGGCTTCGGATAAGGTGATGATCAATCTGAAGGACGACCGCCTGACCATTACCGGAGAGGTCAGTCCACCCATGAGAGGAGGAGAGCAACTCCTGGTCCAGGAGTACGAGACCGGCAATTATATGCGGGAGTTTTCTCTGGGCCAGATCATCGACCAGAACCGGATTGAGGCCACCATGAAAAACGGGGTATTGCGGCTGGTTCTGCCCAAGGTGGAAAAAGCCAAACCCCGCAAGATTGAGGTAAAGGTGGGATGATACCCGGGAAGGGAGACCCGAGGGTCTCCCTAAATATTTTCTTTTAAAAATAAGGTTAAAAATCCGCCGGGGCCTCCCCCTCGGCAAAGTCGTCAAAGCGAGTGAATTTATCCCGATAGGCCAGTTTGAATTTACCGGTGGGACCGTTGCGTTGCTTGCCGATGGTGATTTCGGCGGTGCCCTTATCAGGCGAATCCTCTTTATAGACCTCATCCCGATAGATAAAGATCACCACATCCGCATCTTGCTCAATAGCTCCCGACTCGCGCAAATCGGCCAACTGTGGTCGTTTATTAGGCCGATCCTCGACCCGCCGATTTAGCTGCGACAGGGCCAGCACCGGAACGTGCAACTCTTTGGCCAGGGCCTTAAGCGACCGAGAAATCTCCGAGATCTCCTGTTCCCGGCTGGCTAACTCTTTACGGCCCCGTATCAGCTGCAGATAATCAATGATAACCAGTCCCAAATTTCCCTCGGCCTTGAGGCGCCGGCACTTGGCCCGTACTTCTAAAACGCTGGGGGCCGGGGTGTCATCAATAACCATGGGACATTCCATCAGGTGGCTGGCCGCTTCTTGGAGACTGCGCCAGTCGTCCTCGGTCAGAAAGGCCCGACGCAAATGCGAGGTGTCAATTAGCCCCACCGCGCTAAGTAGCCGCCGGACTAATTGTTCCTTGGACATTTCCAACGAAAAAAAGGCCACCTTGATTTTGCTATAAAACGCGGCATTGTAGGCGATATTTAAACTTAAGGCGGTTTTGCCCATGCTGGGGCGGGCGGCCAGCACGATCAGGTCCGAAGGTTGCAAGCCTGCGGTTAGTTTATCTAGCTCCCGAAAGCCGCTGCGAACCCCGCTGATTAATTCGCCGCGACTCCAGATGGTCTCCAGTGTAGCAATCTCGCTGTCCACCAGTTTATTGACCGGATGGAAACCCGAGTGCAGAGTAGACTCAGCAATCTCAAATACCCGGCTCTCTGCCCAATCCAGCAATTCCGCTACATCTTCGACCGGCGTATAACAGCTGCCAGCGATTTCCTCGGCCCGGGAGATGAGACGCCGCAGGATGGATTTGTCATGGACGATCTTGGCATAATATTCAATATTGGCGGTGGTGCCGACCTGCTCGCTGAGCCCGGCTAAAAATACGGGTCCACCAACTTCTTCCAGGATCTGACGATCATGTAAGCGGGCCGTCACCGTGACCAGATCTACGGGTTCCCGCCGCTGGTAAAGCTCCAGCATGGCTCGATAAATTCTGCCATGGGCCTCGCGATAAAAATCCTCCGGGGACAAAAGATCAACCACCCGGTCCAGGGCCGTGCCCTGGAGCAGAATCGCTCCCAACACCGACTGCTCGGCTTCCAGGTTGGCAGGTGGGCGCCGCTCCGCGGTTTCGGTTTTCGGTCTGGAAATTGCGGTCACTGTGGTCATCTTGGCCTCGAAATTTTATACCTTGTTGCTTGCTTGCAAAAAATATTTTCCCATGCCCGGAGGGGTGCAGGGATTTGCCCCATAACGGGCTTGATAAATCAAGCCCCTACCAAAATATCCATTTGATTGCATATTATTAATAATCCGCCAACCTCAGAGCTATTTGGCGGGCGGCGCAACTGAGTTCACCGCCTGCCTGAAACTTGCCATGGCCCTGACAAGGGCTAGGAATAGGGTAGGGCAGAGTTAGAATTATTTACCCACCCCCGAAAATTCTGGCGATGTCACTGGTAAATGGAATTAAGGATAAGCATCTTGTTAGCCAGGCACCTTATTAAAGTCGGAGTTGTTTGTCAAAGGCGCTGGCCACGGAAGAGTAAGGGTATGGCTCTGCCCCCCCTCAGGCTAATTAACCCTGATCTCCTGGGCAGTTGGAAAGTTTTCGGTAAGTATTTGAAAGACGGTTTATGCTGATATAATAAAGACTTAGTGGTCAATAAGATAAAGCCTGGCCAAACTCCTCCTACTTCCCTTTTTTGACGATTTTCATAGCGGCACAGAAATTTAACCTTACAAAATCGGTAAGCTGCCAAAAAAACAAAATAAACCAGGGGAAAAGATGTTTGGCTTGGTGTATCTAGGCAGTCTCGGGGATGACCTCGACCATTACTTTTGCCCGGACTCCGGAATGGAGCCGCACCGTGACTTCGTAAGTCCCCAGGGATTTAATCGGCTCAGGCAGTTCGAGCATCTTCCGATCCAGCTCAAAGCCTCTGGAGGTTAAAGCTTCGGCAATCTGAGCCGAGGTCACCGAGCCATAAAGCCGTTCCTTTTCGCCCACCCGTTGCGGGATGGTGATCGTCACCCCTTCCAGGCGGGCGGCCAAGGCCAGCGCCGTCTCTTTTTCCCGCTCCTGGGTCTTTTGGCGGCGGGCCCGCTGGTGCTCAAAGCGAGCCACGTTGGCTGGAGTCGCCTCCAAGGCTTTACCTTGGGGAATCAGGTAGTTACGTCCATAACCCCGGGCAACTTCTACTATGTTGCCGACTTCTCCCAGTCCAGGAAGATCTTCGGTTAAGATCAATTTCACTATAGCTTACCTCTTATCATACAGTTATAAAATCAATCAGTCCGGATAACTTCTGGTCTCTAATTTCAGGCCTGGGACGGCGGCCGATGTAAGCGACGAAAATCAAACCAGAGATCAACCAGACCTACCCCAATAACTAGAATGGTTACCGGCTTGAGAAGCAACAACGGATAACCCAGGGCCCTGATTATTTTGGGAACCTGACACTGGTGAAAAATGAAAGCCACAATGGCCAATCCTTGATAGAAATAAATCAGACCGCAGAGCAGCAAGATGTTGAGTGCTACATTCGAGATCCATCCCATCGGCATCAATAGTCCAAAACCGGCCCCTAGGGCGACGAACACTAGCCATTCCGGTGTCTTCCACAGATTGAGAGGGGGCCCGGTCTCCTCTCCGGTGGCCCGCCGCCAAATGGCCCGGCTGAGAATCATATTTAACCAGACCACCAGGGTGGTATTGATCAGCCACAGGGCCGGGCTAATCTGGACCAGTAATTGGATTAGACCGGAAACGGTAAGATCATCCGGCATCAACTGCTCCGGTGGAATCCCTTCCTTACCCAAGAGGGCCAGAAAACCTTTTACCAGGTCGCCGATGGTCTGGGTTAAATACTCAAACGGAGATACGCCCCGGGCCAGCGTCTGCCCGATGAACACCGAGCCCCCGATCACAGCTACCACCAAAACCGTAAAGCCAATAGCTCGATCCGCGGAATAGCCGCGTTGGCTCAGCAGAGCCAGGAGCAGGCCAATCAGGGCCAATCCTAGAAAATGAACAATTTCTCCGGGAAATTGGAAAAAATGTTCCAGGTATAAGATGGCTCCTCCGGCCACCAGGACTAGAAAGAACCCTGACCACCAACCAACCCGCCGACAGACCAGGATAATGGGCAGAGGGATCAGGGTTCCCACCAGCGGCCCAACAAGAGGAATCTGAATGGAGGCAAAATAGAGCATCATCAGGACAAACAGTCCAGTTACCAGCCTTAGAACCAGGGTTGCCTCCACTGGAACCCCCTCCATCTTCCGCACTACCTAGACTACCCCGTTAATCCTGAGGCAACGTAGCAGTATAGGGCATCAGGGCTAAAAGCCGGGCGCGTTTGATTTCTGTGGTAATCTGGCGTTGATGACGAGCACAGTTTCCCGAAATACGGCGTGGAATAATTTTGCCACGCTCGGTAACAAAATGTTTCAAGGTATTGACGTCTTTATAATTGACCAGCAGTTTGTTATCAACGCAGAAGCGGCAAACCTTACGTCGCCGAAATACGGTTTTCCGCTTGCGCCTGGGAGATATGGCCACGTGTTAAACCTCCGTTTCTGGGGATTCGGGAACAGGCTCAACTGCTTCGACCGGAGATGGCATTGCGGCTTCAACCTCAGGGGTCTCTTCCGGGGGGGGCGAGGGCTTAGCCGCCAACTCAGCTTTAACTGCTTCCACGTCCACCCGGTCGCTGGTTTTGATGGTGAGAAAGCGGATAATCCGGTCATCCAGCTTGTAGTTTCTCTCCAATTCCGCCACCACTGCCGGTTCACCCGCAAAATCCGTCAGGACATAATAGCCTCGGGTAAATTTCTTAATCTTATAAGCCAACTTTCGCCGCCCCCAGTCTTCCAGATTAAATAGGGTACCGCCCCAGGAGCTGATAATACCGGTAAATTTGTTGATGGTTGCCTGGATTTCGGCATCCATCAGGTCTGGGTTGACCACAAAGACCGACTCGTAGCGTCGCATCCTACCTCCTTTTGGTTGTAATAGCCCTGGATTTTGGTCCAGAGCAAGGAGCATAAATTTATAATAATATATTTTAAAGTTAATTCTGTCAATATTCCCTCCACCTGGGTTGCCTTTCTGGAGCCGTTGGGCCAGTGGGTTAATTATTACTAAGATCATACAATAAGTAAATCGGGGGCAACGAAAAAATGCTCTTGGGAGAGAGGGCCAGGGGCTGGCGGTCCCCCAGCCTCCCCTCAACTTAACTTTTTAATTCTTTCAAGTGGTAAATGGTAATTGCCCAGTCAAATTAACGCTCAACTATGAAGTAAGTGGTTTTTTCGTCAAAGGCCTGGTCAGTCATCACCTTGTTGATCACCGTATAAGTGCCCGGAGTCGCCTGCTGGGGCACATTAAAGGCAACCTGATCCACATAAGTGCCGTTGGACTTGGTGGTCTGATTCTGGTTGGGAGAGGCAATCCGGTTCCCGCCATACTGAATTTCACGCACCACTGTAACCGGGGTAGGTTGGTTTTCCGGGGTCAGCAGAGTATAGGACATCACCATGTCGACCTGCCCGCCTGGTTTCACCTTAGTGGGATTGACATCGGCCTTTTCAATTGCCAGGATATTGCCCCGGGCGGGTGAATAACTGTATTGCTGAGCCGCCAGATTAGAGTCGCGAACTTGTGATTCCCGGTGTTTGGCATAGAGGTAACCTCCCAGGCCTCCGGCCACCGCCCCGGTAGCAGCACCGACCCAGGCCCCGGTAGCCGCCGAGCCAGTAGCAGCCCCAATGATTGAACCCAAAGCAGCGCCGGTTGCGGCGCCTCCCAAGGCCCCGGCCCCGGCCGAACGGGCCGGATCGTAGTGGCCATTAACCGCACAACCCGCCAGGGACACTAAAAACAACGGGATCAGAATAATCGCTAACGATTTATGGATCATGGTACCCTCCTTTAGCTAGCTAAAGCTGTTCACACTTAGCCTTCCAGATGCGATCCAGAATGCCGTTAATAAAAGCCCCGGAATCCTCGCTGCCGTAACGTTTAGCCAACTCTACGGCTTCGTTGATCACTGCTTTGGGCGGCGTCTGAGGCAGGTAGAGCAGTTCGAAGGCGGCCAGCCTCAAAAGATTGCGATCGATTACCGCCATCCGTTCCACCCGCCAATGCTCCGCGAATCGAGATATCAAGGCATCCAACTCTTCGCAGTGTTCAGCGACTCCATCCACCAATCGCTTGAAATAGGGGGGTGGATTTTTACCTTTCCGAAAATATTGCCAGTATGGGTTAGCGGGTGATTCTCTGCCCGGCCCGGCCATTTCCACCAGATAAAGGCACTGCAACGCCCATTCGCGGGCCTGACTTTTAGAAAGCCGGGGCACAAGTAGCTGGTCTCAAATCTGCCGCATCAGGTTGACCATTTCGATGGCGGCTTCGGCGGCGGCAAAGCCTTTATTGCCAGCCTTGCTGCCGGCCCGCTCAATGGCCTGCTCCAGGGTATCAGTGGTCAGCACCCCATAAATGATCGGCAGCCCGGTTTCCAGCGAGGCGTTGGCGATGCCCTTGCTGACCTCGGAGGCCACATAATCAAAATGCGGGGTAGCTCCCCGGATCACTGCTGCTAGGCAGATCACCGCATCAAAGGCTTTGGTCTGGGCCAGTCTCTTAGCGACCAGGGGCATTTCAAAAGCTCCCGGCACCATAAAGATGGTCAGGTCCTCTTCCTTCGCTCCTTTACGGATCAGCCCATCCAAGGCCCCGCTCAGTAGGCGGTTGCAGATAAAATCGTTGAATCGACTCACTACCAGGGCAAATTTCAGTCCCTCCGCCAGGAGTTTGCCTTCCACCGTCTTGATCATGCCGGTCCCCTTTACACCATATCGAGCAGATGGCCCATCTTCAGACATTTAGTTTTGAGATATTTGACATTTTCCCGGTTCGGGGGTACTTCCAACGGCACCCGCTCCACGACCTTGAGCCCGTAACCCTCCAGGCCAATGATCTTCTTGGGGTTATTGGTCATGAGGCGCATCTGCCGGACTCCCAGGTCACGCAGAATCTGGGCGCCGATGCCATAATCCCGTAAATCCGCCTTAAATCCCAGGGCGACGTTGGCCTCTACCGTATCGGCGCCCTGATCCTGGAGTTCATAAGCCCGCAACTTATTGACCAGCCCGATGCCCCGGCCCTCCTGATGCATATAAATTATCACTCCGCAACCCTCGGCCTCCACCTTTTGCATGGCGGAAATCAACTGATCACCGCAGTCGCAGCGCAAGGAACCAAAGACATCTCCGGTCAGACACTCAGAATGGACCCGAACCAGCACCGGCGTATCCGGTCGGATGTCGCCCTTAATCAAAGCCAGGTGCTGAAAGTCATCAATGTCATTTTCGTAGGCGATGGCGGTGAATTCGCCATAATAGGTCGGCAGTTTGGTAATCGCCCGACGGTGCACAAAGGACTCATGACCCAAACGGTAGGCCACCAGATCAGCAATGGTGGCGATCTTCAGATTGTGCTGCGACGCAAAGATTTCCAGATCCGCCATCCGAGCCATGGTGCCATCGTCTTTCATGATCTCGCAGATCACTGCCGCCGGTTTCAACCCGGCCAGCCGGGCTAGGTCGACCGAGCCTTCGGTCTGACCGGTCCGCACCAAAACCCCGCCCTTACGGGCCCGCAAAGGGAAGACATGGCCGGGGCTGACCAGATCTTCGGGGCCGGTATCATCGGCCACCGCGGTCCGGATGGTGGTGGCTCGGTCCGCCGCCGAAATGCCCGTGGTAACCCCCCGTTTGGCTTCGATAGAGACGGTGAAGGCGGTTCGAAAGGGGGAAGTATTATGACTCACCATCATCGGAATCTGCAACCGCTCAATTATCTCCGGGCTGAGGGCTAGGCAAATCAGGCCCCGGCCAAACCGGGCCATGAAATTGATGGCCTCCGGGGTTACTTTTTCGGCGGCCAGAGTCAGGTCCCCTTCATTTTCCCGGTCTTCGTCGTCAACCAGGATAATCATCTTCCCCTGTTGGATATCAACAATGACGTCTTCGATCGGTGCGATCGGCATATTCCCTAAATCCTCAATTAATTATTATAGTTATCCAATGATCTTAAGTCTGATTATTAAATAAAACCATGGCGCAGAAGTAAATCCGGAGTTATCCCGGACTCTGAAGTCTTACCTTTGGGCCCCAGCAATTTGGCTACGTATTTACCAATAATATCGGTCTCAATATTTACCCTGGCTCCCGTTGCCAAGCCGCCAATGGTGGTATGTTGGGCAGTGTAAGGGATAATGTTCACCATAAACCAATCAGGGCCGCAACCATTGACGGTCAGGCTAATGCCCTCCACGGCGATCGAGCCTTTTTCGATCACATAGCGGCTCCACTGGGGGGAGAGTGCAAATTTGAGCCGCCAGGACTGGGGGCCGACCACCTTTTCCAGCAGGGTTCCGACCGTATCGATGTGCCCGGTGACCAGGTGTCCGCCTAATCGATCCCCGAGCCGCAAAGCTCGCTCTAAGTTTACCAGATCACGCCTCTTTTTCAAGGATAAAGTAGTGCGGGCCAGGGTCTCGGCCGAGACCTCGACGGTGAAATCACTGGCCGTGAGTTCGACCACGGTCAGGCAGGTGCCGCTGACGGCAATGGAATCCCCCAACCGGACCTCGGCCAGATCAAAGGGTGGGCTGACACTCAGCCGCAGGGCATCGGCCACCCGGGTAATCCGGGTAATCTCCCCTATGCCTTCAATCAATCCAGTAAACATCAGGCTGACCTCAGGGTTAAGCAGGGTAGGGCCAAGGACCTGGCTTTTTTCCCAGCTCAGACCTCAACCCTATATTCCCAAGGCCTGACCAGCGAGTCATCCATGGCCTCGGATCAGGCAACCGTAACTTCCGGGCACAGATAGACGTTCTGGATAGTGTTCAGGAGTTCGACTCCTTCGCCCATGGGCCGCTGAAAGGCCTTGCGGCCGGAAATCAGACCCATGCCTCCGGCCCGTTTATTGATTACTGCGGTGCGGGTGGCGTCAGCCAAGTCATTTTTACCCGAAGCGCCCCCGGAATTGATCAGGCCGACCCGACCCATGTAGCAATTGGCCACCTGATAGCGGGTCATATCGATGGGATGGTCGCCGGCCAGCTCGGAATAGACCCGGGCATTGGTTTTGCCGAACTTGAGGGCGGTATAGCCGCCGTTCACTTCAGGCTGCTTCTGTTTGACGATATCCGCCTGGATGGTCACCCCTAAGTGGTTGGCCTGCCCGGTCAGATCAGCCGCGCTATGATAATCCACCTCCCCTACTTTAAAGGCGGGGTTGCGCAGGTAACACCACAGCACCGTCACCATCCCCAGCTCGTGGGCCCGCTCAAAGGCCTCGCTGACTTCCTGAATCTGGCGGCGACTCTCGATGGAACCATAATAGATGGTCGCGCCTACTGCCACCGCGCCTAGATTAAAGGCCTGCTCCACCCTGGCAAACAGGGTCTGGTCATAGATATTGGGATAGGTTAACAGTTCATTGTGATTTATTTTTACTAGAAAAGGAATCCGGTGGGCATACCGGCGGGCCACCGCACCCAGCACCCCCAAGGTGGAGGCCACCGCATTGCAGCCTCCTTCAATGGCCAGCTTAACGATATTTTCCGGGTCAAAATAGATGGGATTGGGAGCAAACGAAGCCCCGCCGGAATGCTCGATTCCCTGATCTACCGGCAGGATGGAGACATACCCGGTGCCAGCCAGACGGCCATGATTCAAGATGCTCGCGAGCGAGCGGAGCACGCCGACCGGCCGATCACTGGGCTCGACCACCCGCTCAATAAAATCCGGCCCAGGCAGGTGAAGCGTCTCTTTAGGAATCCCCGTGCAGGTGTGAGTCAATAAATCTTCGGCCTCCGGTCCCAACAAGCTTTGAATTTTGGAATACATTGAGCCTCCTTATAAAAATGCTTAAGTTGATTTTAATTTGACCGAAATCTTTCATTGAGTTGCGGTGCCATCAGTTCCAGCGCCACCTGGGCAGCCCGGCGGGAGGCGCCTCCCCCCCCTAAACGGTGGATTACCCGTTTCAGGCCGGAACGCATCCGGCTTAAGAGTTGGGGATCAGACAGAAGGTTCTGGACCTCAACCGCCAGAGTTGCCGGGGTCAGCCGGTCCTGAATAAGTTCGGGAAATAAGCCCTCCTCGGCCAACAGATTAACCATGCCGATATGATTGACCCGAATCAGCTGCTTGCCCACCTGATAACTGAGCGGCGCCAGGCGATAGACAATCACCATCGGGGTGCCCCACAGCGCTGCTTCCAGGGTGGCGGTCCCGGAAGTCACCACTGCCAGGTCGGCGGCGGCCAACACTTCATAGGTCTGTCCCTCAAAAATTTTAAGGGGCAGCTCAGACTCGGACACCAGGCGGTTGATCAGCTTTGCTGGGGCGGTAGCGGCCCGCGGCAACAGGAAGCGACACTTCAGGACCTGCTGCTGCACGATTTCGGCCCCGGCAAGCATAATCGGCAAAAGGTGCTCGATCTCACTGGCCCGACTGCCCGGCAGCAAAGCAATGGCCAGCTCCTGGTCGGCCAGACCCAGTTGTCGGCGCAGTATCGGGCGGGGCGGCAGGGTTGGCATGGTTTCCAAGAGGGGATGGCCCACATAGGTCACTGCCACTCCATGTTCCTGATAGAATTTCTCTTCAAAGGGAAAGATCACCACCATGCGGTCCACCAGGCGGGCAATGGTATGCACGCGATAACGCCGCCAGGCCCAGACCTGGGGGCTGATATAGTAAAGCACCGGCACCCCAAAATGGCGGGCAAAACGGGCTACCAAAAGGTTGAAGTCGGGATAATCGACCAGAATCGCCAATTGCGGCCGGGTGTTTTTGAGATAGTGCCACAGACTCACCAGGGCTCGCCCTACCATTGGCAGCTTTTCCGCCACTTCCCACAGGCCGACCACCGCCAGGTCTTGGGCAGGAAAGGCAATCTTTACCCCCTGACGGGCCAGATAGTCGCCGCCGATGCCATAAAACTCGGCCTGGGGCAGTTGTTCCTGGATGACGGCCACCAGCCGGGCGGCATGTTGGTCTCCGGAAGTCTCACCGGCCACTACCAAGATTTGGGGTTTCAGGTTTTTTGTTCTCGTTTTTCTATTGAAAAAGGATCTGGAGCTATTAAACATAGTTAAAAGTTATGGTGGTTCCAGAGCTGTGTTTGGGAATCCAGCGGTTTTTCCTAACCAAATTCATTTATTTTATGATTTGAGTAATATTAATTATTTTGCCCAAGCCAAGCTCAGAAACGAGGGGCGAACAATTCTCCCGAATCCTGTCTGAAAACCATATCCTTCAGACCCTGGCCTTGCGCATGGCGGCATTGATGTCCAGGGCCAGGGCCAGGGCCGCCTTGCCGGCTTCGCCGCTGACTATCGGGTCTTGCCGCCGGGCCACTGCCTCCAGAAAGGCGGCAATCTCTTTTAACAGGGGGTCGGCCGGTGGAAAACTCAGATTCTCCAGATTGATACCGGGGTAGATGCCAGCCGCCTGGTCGGTCTTTTCGACGCAGGTCAATTCCCGCTTTTCAAAATCCAGCGACAGATAGGTTAGAGGCTGGAACAGCCGAAACTTTCGCATACTCTTTAACGACACCCGGCTGGCGGTCAGGTTGGCGATGCAACCGGTATCAAACTCCAGACGGGCGTTGGCCAGATCAATAGTATCGGTAAGCACTGAAATCCCTGCGGCCCGGATTTCTTTGACTTGCCCCGGTACCAGGGAGAGGGTCAGGTCGAGGTCGTGAATCATCAGATCCAAGACAACATCCACATCCGTGGCCCGTTCCTTGAAAAAGGCCAGGCGATGGGTTTCGATGAATTGCGGCTGCGTTACCCGTCGGACCAGCTCTTCGACCGTCGGGTTAAAGCGCTCCAGGTGGCCGACCTGCAAGATCCGTCCCTGCTGTCGGGCCAATTGGACCAGTTCTTCTGCTTCGGTCACCGTCGTGGCCAGAGGCTTTTCTACCAGGACATCGCAACCCTGGAGCAGGCAGTCACGGACCACAATGAAATGCTGGGAAGTGAACACCGCCACACTAACGGCCTGGACCAACGGCAGCAACTCCCGATAATCCTGGAAGACCTGAGTACGGCAGGCCTCCGCCACCTGGGCAGCTCGCTGGGGGTCGAGATCCGCCACCCCGACCAGTTCCGCTGGTTCCAGGGCGGCATATTTTTCGGCGTGAAAGCGGCCCAGATAGCCCACGCCAATAACCCCAACCTTGATCGGTTGCATAACTGGGTGTCAGCTCCTAAATATGGTAAACGGTAAATATATAGATGGCTTCAGATTGAAAAAAACCGTTGAGTCCGGTCCCGACTAGTTCGGTTTAAAAAACCAGGAAACATAATCGGCTCATTGCCTTAAAATAATATCCAGGATTTAATTAAATTACACATTTACCGACGGGATTGCAAACAAAACCTGTCCACGGCCCGGATTGGAAATAGTATTTGACATCCCCAGGAAAATGCGCTAAAAATTTGCACGTATGGCCTAAAGGAGTAACAGATGGTTGAAAAAACTAAATTTATCTGGCTGGACGGGAAATTTGTGCCCTGGGACGAGGCCCAGGTCCATGTCCTCACTCATACTTTGCATTATGGTCTGGGGACCTTTGAAGGTATCCGGGCTTATCAGACCCAGGACGGTCGAACGGCCATCTTCCGCCTGCCGGAGCACACTGAGCGATTGTTTGATTCGGCCCACGTCATCCAAATGACCATGCCGTATTCTCAAGAAGAGATTAATCAGGCCTGTATTGAGACTCTTAGAATTAATGAGCAAAAAGACGGTTATATCCGGCCGCTTGTTTTTATCGGCGATGGGGTAATGGGACTGCACCCGCAGAATAATCCCACCCGCGTCGCCATTATCACTTGGCCCTGGGGGGCATACTTGGGCGACGAGGGCATGCGCCGCGGTATCCGGGTCAAAACCTCTTCTTTTATTCGCCATCACGTTAATATTATGATGACCCGGACCAAAACCGTCGGCAATTATGTCAACTCCATTCTGGCCAAACGGGAGGTGACTCAGGCCGGTTATGACGAAGCCCTGCTGCTCGACACCGAGGGCTACGTCGCCGAAGCCTCCGGAGAGAATATTTTCATGGTCAAAAAGGGGGTCCTTTTGACCCCGCCGGTCTCAGCCATCTTGGCCGGCATTACCCGCGATAGCATCGTCACAGTAGCTCAAGATTTGGGGATACCGGTAAAAGAGGAGCGGTTCAGCCGAGATAAGCTCTACATTGCCGATGAGGCCTTCTTAACTGGTACCGCCGCCGAGGTAACCCCAGTCCGGGAGGTGGATGATCGGCTGATCGGTCCGGGCCATCCCGGCCCCATTACCCTCCGGTTGCAGAGGGCCTATTTTGCAGTGGTCAAAGGAGAAAATCCCCGCTACGCTTCCTGGCTGACTTATATTTGAAACTATTACGTAGGTCTTAAAAAAAATGAATGGGGGGCAGAGAAAAACTGCCCCGGGAAAAGGGGGCCAGAGGTCGCCGGTCCTCCGCTCAAATTAACTTCAGCAAAATTCTGGCGGTAGAGGTTGCTTCAACTCTTCAGATATTGAGAGAGAACATCAGTTTCGGTGATCAATCCGATTAATTCACCCTCTTGCACTACTGGCAGACAGCCGATTTTTTTATCCAGCATCAGCCGAACCGCTTCTTTTAATTCTGCTTCAGGGAAGATGGTTATTAAATCAGTCTTCATGATATCCTTAATCCGAATGGTTTTCATCAAATCGCGGCTCGCCCGAGTGCCATAACCCAGAGCTTGGGCCAATGAACTGCGGAATAGGTCGCGTTCGGAAATAATACCCACCAACTTTTTGCCTTCTACCACCGGAAGATGACGGATGCGCCCTAACTGCATGATATCGTTGGCCAGACTTAATTCGTCTTCGACATTTAAGGTGGCCACATCTTTGACCATTACATCCCGGACTTTCATGGATCATCTCCTCTTTTGATAACCGGGAGGATTTTTTGCGCCCAGACCCTCCCTGTTGCTTATCACCAAATTTACCAGGCCATCAGAATCATTCAGTCCTGGGCGGCTTGGGAAGATTGGCAAATAGGTACGTCAGACCCCGGTCGATCCGTTCATAGGCAACTTCATCTCCTCCACGACCCAAAAGGGCTAGCGATTTCAACCCCGTGCCCAAACTGAGACTGGTCTCTTTCTGGCCGTGCCAGCGACAACTGCCGTCAGCCCCGACCAGAATCGCCTCCAAAGTTACCTCACTCTCGGCATCATCCAGGATTTCCTCGCCTTTGCTACGCATCCCGCTTTGGGTCAGAGCCAGGCGATATTCTCCGCCGCGGGCGGCGTAGAGCCGCAGTGCGCCGATCATCACGGCATCGACGTTTTTCTCCTGGGCCAGGGTGATGACTTTGGCAGTGTCGACGGTAGCAGATTCTTCAGGATCCAGCATCTTAAAGGTTAAGCAAGGCTCGCCCCACCGTCCCCACTGGATCAGTTGCAATTCTTGGGGATCTCGGTCGTCGGTCACAATGTTAAAGTTCGAAGCCATGGCCAGCTTGCTTTCGGCAAGATGTAGGATTCGCCGCCCTTTGTTCATATCGTCATAGACCTTGCCAGGGAATCCCACCAGCAGGACCTTCTTAATACCGGCGACGGAGGGCTGGTGTTTGGGCGTGCTGGCACAGCCCAATCCGGAAATAGCCACGGCCAGAATCAGCCAGCCGCACCCCTGTAGTCCAAAGCTTGGTTTTGAATATTTCACTTGCGACTCCTAATGCCAAGATAGAATCTTAAAGCGGGAAAGTCAATGCGGTCAGGTTCAGGGTCAAATACTTTCTTGCCAATCCCGGGCTCGAGTACTCAAGTCGGCCAGGGAGACCAAAGCCTGTCGAGCCTGCTCCGAGGTCAAGTAGGCCAAGCCACAGGCCGGAGTGAGGAGGCTCTGGGACAGCAGGGTCTTGCGGTCCAGTCCAGTCTTCTCCAACTGAATGACCTGCTCCTGAAATCGCTTCCAGAGCTGGTCAACGGTTTCGGCGGGGGCGGTGGGACTGGTGGGGACCACGCCCCAGGCCAGGTATCCGCCCCGGGCCAGAAAGTTTTCTACGCTTTGCTCATACAGGATCAGGGTATCAAAATATCCATAGGCGTCAAAGCTGAGGATATCAATCGGGGTTTCCAGCAGCATGGACCAATCGGTATTGCCGCAGCAGTGGATGCCGAAGAGAACCTCCCCATGCTGGCGACAGGTTTCCATGGCCTCGGTCAGGCTGGCGACAACTTCGGCCCGAGAAATAGGCATGAAGGCTGAGCCAAAGCCGGTGAGATAAGGCTCATCAAAAAAGATTACCGCCTGCTTACCCAGGTTGCGGATTTCTTGGGCCTGCCAGGCGGCCTTTAAGGCCAATCCCTGGGTTACGGCCTGACTCAGCTCCCGATCAAAAAGGATGGCTTTGCCCTGCTGATCCTTGACCATCCCAGCAAAGGTAACGGGCCCAACAACTTGACCTTTTAAGAATGACGGTGACTCTGGCGGCCGGGTCTGAACCGCGGCCAACAGGTCAAAAAACCCCACCGCTTCTTCCGGGTGCAAGGCAAAAGCGGTTAAATCGCCGCCCAGGGCCAGTTCATAAAATTGGGTCAGGGTGGCGTCGCGGTCAAGCTGGCCGTCCAGGTTGACGGTCCGATGTTCAGCATCCAGACGCAGCCCCGGCAATCCCCGGGCGGCTTGCGGAACCATATCTTCTTGAAATCCCAGTTTGACCATCTGCGGCCAGAAGGGCAGTTCCGGCAAGTATTGCAGGATTAAGGCCACTGCTTCCTGGGAGTTCAGAAACGGCACCGACCCGATGCCGGTGGCGGCTAAGGCTGGCAGGACGTCCATATAATCACCATGTTTTTTTTAGTAGAGATTAAACCTTATAAAACCTAATATTTTTACCCACACTTGTCAATAAACAAGGGCCGCTGGATAGAAATTTCAGGTCTGACATATACCACTAAGATAATAAATATAGCCAAAGTTTCTGAAAATGTATATGATTCCCTAAGGGGAGAACAAAGGAAATAGCCTCCAATCTGATAAGAAATGGGAAATTTTTCAGGCTATATTTTCCACTCTTTTCCGACATAGAAATTATCGGGGCGGAGCAGGACCTATCCTCTGGGAGGGAAACTTCCTGGTCTGAGAGAGTGGCTCCAAGTTTCCTAAAGTGGTCAGCAATTCTCTAATAAAAGGATTGTTCCAATTACTTAAAGCACCCCAGATGCTGCTGGTAGGGGGATTTGCCGGGGTCATTTTCTTGGGGTCGCTGTTGCTTTCCTTACCCTGGGCTCAGCATTCCGGCCACATCCGCTACTTGGATGCCCTGTTTACCTCTACTTCCGCAGTATGCGTCACCGGCCTGATCGTGGTTGACACCGGTACGGCCTATACTTTATTCGGACAGTTGGTTATCCTACTGCTCATTCAAACCGGCGGCCTGGGAGTCATGACCTTTGCCGCCTTGATCTTCCGGATGCTGGGCCGGCGTTTATCTCTACAATCGCAGGCGGTGCTGCATGACTATTTCTTCCAACGGGATATCGGCGGAGAATTTAAACGGATATTCGGTCATATCCTCCTGACCACTCTAATTATTGAAGCCGTCGGCACCCTACTGATTTTTGCCTCCCTTTGTTGGCGCACCCAGGATATAGGTGGAGCCTTGTACTCAGCTATATTCCATTCCGTGTCCGCTTTTTGCAACGCGGGTTTCTCCATCTACAAGGATAGTCTGATTGAGTTGCGGGACAGCGTAGTGGTATCGAGCACAATAATGTTTCTTATTATCCTCGGTGGCTTGGGCTATGGGGTGCTCCTGGAACTTTGGCGGTTATTTCTGTATTACCTGGGCAAAAAGGACCGGCTTCCCGGTAGTCATCTCCTCTCGTTGCATACCCGGGTGGTGCTCTGGACCAGCAGCACCCTGATTGTCATCGGTACCTTGGGTCTCCTGGTTTTAGGCCTCACCTCCGGGGAGCATTCCTGGGGGGAAAAGATCGGGGCCGCCCTGTTTCAGTCGATTTCCGCCCGGACCGCAGGATTCAATACTATTCAGATCGGCTGGCTGCCCCTGAGCTCACTGTTTCTGCTAGGCATGCTGATGTTTATCGGCGGCTCCCCAGGATCATGTGCAGGTGGCGTCAAAACTACCTCACTGGCCATCTGGTTGGCCGAATTTCGGGCCCGATTGCGGGGCGAAGCGGACGTTAAAATTATTAATCGCCGCTTGCCGCTAGAAATTTTATGGCGCAACACCCTGCTCATCCGGCTGGCCGCGCTGTGGAACATTGTCGGCATCTTAATTCTTTTATCCACCGAGGGTTTGGGCTCCGGGATGGGCATGCAAGACGTAATCTTTGAACAACTTTCGGCGTTTGGCACGGTGGGACTGTCCACCGGATTGACGGACAAACTCTCGGACTTCGGCCGGATCTGGATTATTGCCACGATGTTTTTAGGTAGACTAGGTCCGCTGACTATGGCTATCTGGATTTTACCAGAAAAACATGTCCCCCTGCGTTATCCGATGGGGAAGGTAATGATCGGATGAATCAAAAAAAATATATTTGCGTGGTCGGGCTGGGCCACTTCGGCGCTGAATTGGCCACTAACTTGGCCCAGAGTTGTGAAATTCTGGCCATGGATTCTAGCGAGAAACGGGTCAATGCCCTGGTTGAGCGGGTACAACGCGCCGTGATTATGGATGCCCGCGATTTCGCGGCTCTGAGTTCGGTAGTGACGCCGGATTTCGACGAGGCTATCGTTACTATCAGCGGGAATCTGGAAGCCAGCATTTTATGTACCTTACACTTAAAAAAAATCGGGGTGCCGATGATTCGGGCTAAGGCCATCAGCGATGATCATGCGGCTATTCTGAGCTCCGTCGGGGCCCAAGAGGTAATTTTCCCAGAACGTGAGTCCGCCCGCCGCCTGGCCGTCAAGATCATCAACCCCAACCTCTTGGATTTCGTTAGCCTGGCCGAAGGATATGAGGTGCAGGAGCTGGCGCCTCCCGATTCTTTCAATGGTCACAGTATTAAGGAACTAGAATTAAGAAAGCAGTTTGGGGTATTCGTCATTGCCATCAAGGAACTGGTGCCAGAGCGCTTCGTTTTTTTGCCTGACCCCAGTTTTGTCATTAAACCCAGCGATATCCTGGTTATGATCGGACGGCAGGAGGACCTCCAACGCATTCAGGAGGGCGATCTTTAAACCGTAAGCCGGTCAGGGTGATTGGCCCTGGCTGGTTATGTTAGAAAGGTTGCTATTCTTTATGGCTTTTTCATGGCAAGAGGTAGAGTGGGTGCTGCTGGATATGGATGGCACCCTGTTGGACAAGCATTTTGACGATTATTTCTGGGAAATCCTGGTGCCGGAGGAGTATGGCCGTCGCCGGGGACTGGATCCGGAAGCAGCTCGCCGTGAAGTTTATGCCCGTTATCAGCGGGAAGAGGGCACCCTGAACTGGACTGATATTGATTTCTGGTCCCGAGAATTGAACCTGGATATTCCGGCCCTCAAGGAAGGCATCCGCCACCTGATCGAAGTGCATCCGGACAGCGAAGCTTTTCTGCAGTTTCTCCGCAGCCAGGGCAAAAAAATTGCTTTGGTAACCAATGCCCATTACAAGACCCTGGACCTGAAGATGTCGCAGGTGGGGCTGTTAGGTTACTTTGACCGGGTAATTTCCTCTTTTGATCTAGGGATGCCCAAAGAAGAGGTTCACTTCTGGCGGGTCTTGGCCGACCAGCTTGGACTAGACCCCAAGCGGGCCGTCCTGATCGATGATAACCAAGAGGTCTTGCAAGCCGCGCAGCGTTTTGGGCTGAAATATCTTTTCTTTAAGGCCAAACCCAGTTCTCGGGCTGAAGCCGGGGTTTCCCAGCGTTTTGCGATGGTGTTGAGATTCCGCGAGTTGATGAATTAGCTTGGAAAATCCGGGGCAGCCTCGATCGACTTTATCCGATAGCCGCCATCAATCCGCTCTGGTTCGCCAGATCCGGGCTCCCAGGGCTGATAATTTGTTCTCCAGCTGTTCGTAGCCCCGGTCAAGATGATAGACCCGATGCACTTCGGTGATCCCCTGGGCTGCCAGGCCGGCTAGCGCCAGGGAAGCGCTGGCCCGCAGATCTGTGGCCATTACCGGTGCGCCTTGCAGACGCTGTCGACCCCGGACCAGGGCATGATTACCAGATACGACAATATCAGCGCCCAGACGACGAAGTTCGCTGACGTGCATAAAGCGCTTTTCAAAAATGTTTTCGGTAATCAGGCTGGCACCTTGGGCCACACACATTAAGGCCATGAATTGGGCCTGCATATCCGTCGGGAAGCCGGGATAAGGATGGGTAATTACGTCCACCCCGACCAAATGATCGGTGGGGTGGACTGTTATCAGCCCATCTTGGATGGCCAGCTCCACCCCGGCTTCTTGGAACTTGTCGAGCACGGCGGTGAGATGGTCGGTGGGCGCATTGCGAATGGTAACCTCGCCCTGGGTGATGGCCGCAGCCGTCAGGTAGGTGGCGGCTTCAATCCGGTCGGGCATAATGGTATGATTAGCGGCAGACAGACTTTTTACACCCCGAATGGTCAGGACATCGGTGCCGATGCCTTCGATATCGGCCCCCATGGCCACCAGGAAGCGCGCCAGATCGGCGACTTCCGGTTCCTGGGCGGCGTTATGGATGACCGTAGTCCCCGCTGCCAGGGTGGCAGCCATCATCAAGTTTTCGGTTCCGGTAACACTGGGTAATTCCAGGTGAATAGACGCCCCATGCAACCGGGGGGCCGAGGCCTCCACGTATCCGTGTTTAAGGGTGACTTTAACCCCCATCTCTTCCAAACCCTTGAGGTGGAGGTTGATCGGCCGGGCGCCGATGGCACAGCCGCCCGGCAGGGAGACCCGGGCCTGTCCCGCCCGGGCCACCAACGGCCCCAGCACCAGCACCGCGGCCCGCATGGTCTTGACTAGTTCATAAGGGGCCTCCCAGGAAATTAGTTGGCTGGTATCCACCGCCAGGCCGAGATTATCGGTAAACTTAGCCCCCATGTTACCGAGCAGCTTTTTGGCGGTGCGGATGTCGGCCAGATTGGGAACGTTGGTTAGCTGGTGAGTCCCCGGAGCCAGCAGGGTGGCCGCCAGAATCGGCAGGGCGGCATTTTTGGCACCACTGATGGCCACTTCTCCCTTGAGCGGAATTCTTCCTTCAATGACAATCTTATCCATAGCCGTTCGAATACCACAATCGCTTCCAAAACTCAAATATTATCTGATCATCGAACTGTTTTGAAATTCTCATTTTGAGACAGTTCCACCTTTCCCGTTGGCCACCGATGAGTCTGGACCAAGGTCAGCCAAATGGCCTCTTTTGGTTTGTCTGAATTTACAAATTTGGCAAATCTCTGGCGGATTTTTACAGGCTTACAAATCGAAAATTATCCGAACTGAATTTTTGTGCGTCCCCGGGTATGGGTTTAAATTCCTAGTTCGCCTCGACTGATGGTAAGCAAGACATTTACATCCTGTAAAATTTTGGTTAAAAAAGTAATATTTATCAAATTGACCTCTGGTCTAGATAGATTTCTGATCAGAACCGTGTTATGAGAAGTTCAAATAATGAAACTTAGCGATCAACTCTGGAAACTATATCATCGCTTATGGGAGGTCTTTGGTCCCCAGGGCTGGTGGCCGGGGGAGAGCCCCTTTGAGATCGCGGTTGGGGCCATTCTGACCCAGAACGCCAATTGGACCAATGTCACCCGGGTTATTGCCCAACTGCAACAGGCTGGTCGCCTGTCTCCTTTTGGATTGCACGAGTTAAGCGAATTAGAATTGGCTCAGTTTTTGCGCCCGGTTGGTTATTATAACCTTAAGGCCCGGCGCTTGAAAAATTTTTTGGATTTTCTCCTGGCCCATTACCAGGGTGCGGTGGAAAACATGGCCCGGGATGATCTGGAGCATCTTCGCCCGGCCCTACTGAGTATCAACGGCATCGGTCCGGAGACCGCGGACAGCATTCTGCTCTATGCCTTGGAAAAACCTACGTTCGTTGTTGATGCCTATACCTTTCGTATCTTACACCGACATGATCTAGTAACAGACCCATGCTCCTACGAAGAATTGCGCCAGGTCTTTATGGCGCATCTTCCGGCCGAGGTGGCTCTGTTTAAGGAATATCATGCCTTATTGGTGCGCTTAGGCAAAGAATTCTGCCGCCCCCGACCGCGTTGCGACCAATGTCCCCTCTCTGGTCTGGATTTTTCCGATTAAATTATGGGAAATCTAACCGCCAGACTGACCATTTGTATAAAGCCGGGGTTTGATCTTGATTATGGAACGAGAATTGCATAAATAAAATGGTCGAGGGAAGCGACATGGATGATTATTTGATAAGCAATCAACTCTTGCCCTGGGTTCTGGAAGGTCTGCTGGAAGAATTATTGGCTGAGGAGGAAATGGTTCTTCCGGCAGACAGGTCAAATGCCGATTTATTTAAGTCTTCTCGAATGGAGGGCTACCTCACTCAAAATTGGTTTGGCCCATTCCTGTTGGGCCCCCAACGCCAGACTACCCGCGGTAATTGTTAATTACCCCCAAGCCAGTCGGCAGCAGATAGGAGCAGGTAAGGGGGGCTACTAAATCAGGGCTGCCCTGATCCGGGTCTAAGGGTTAATTGGTTACAAGGGGGCGAATCTAAACGGCCTTGGAGGGACAGGGGCCAGATTAGAGCCAAAGGTCCTGCGGGGCAGTTTATGGTAAGCCTGACAACTTATTAGTTTAAATATTATCAAATATTAGCTACCGCCACAGCAATTCCGATTTTTTTCCACCACCGATCTCTTACCAGAAGAATTCTGCTTTTTTATGTCCTAATCTTTTCGAAAGCAATAAAATAATATCTGAATCAGTAAAATACTAACCCTTTGCTCTCTCTTGCCGTAATTCCGGGGAGACCCATGGTTGGAGGAGTGATTGATAGGCGATGGCTGATCTTATTCTGGTAGGAACAGTGCATGGTGATTCACTGGGATACCCGCGGGCCTGGAAATTGTTGGAGAAGGTTCGGCCGAATCTGATTACCGTGGAAATCAGCCAGTTTTCGTTGAAGTTTCGTAAAAAACAGGGCCAAACCTGGCGTCGCCGGTGGCAGCGGGCTCGGAACCAGCTGCCCGAAGGGGCGAGCCACCATTTGGCCCTCAGACGGATTGAGGCCCTATTAACCTGGCCTTTTGAAGTCCAGGCAGCTCACGATTTTGCCCAACAGCACGGCCTTGAATGGCGAGCCATCGACACCGGCCAGGTTTCTCGGAGCCATCTGCGGCGTTTTTCTCGAGAGCTTCTTACTCCGGATAATCTCAGGAATTTGCTCTTGACCGAGGATGGTGACTGGGGTCAATATATTGCCGCCCAATATCAGCAAGCCCGCTTAGCTCTGGCGCAGCCTGACCGGTTTATAAGTCGATTCCATCCGTCCTGGACGTCGCCAGAGATGATCGTCCGGGAAAAGATAATGGCCAGGCGACTGCGCAAGCTGACCAAAGCGGCTGGCCAGGTGGTGCATTTGGGTGGCTGGACCCATCTGTTGACCGGCGGGGGCTTGCCGACCTTGGCCCAGCACTTGGAAGATTTACAGCCCCAGCGTCTGTTATTGGATCAGTTTTGAGCTTTCAGTTTTGAGTTTTGAGAAAATAATGATAGAGTAAAAATTTGGTCGATCTGAAGGTTTTGGTACAATTTTTTAACCATCAACTCGAAATCAAATTTTAATTATTCAGGGAATATAGATTATGAGTACCATTCTGGTGGTGGATGATGATGCCAACACCAGGGAAGCCTTACAAGGAACTTTGAAAAAAATCGGGCACCAGGTGTTGTTGGCCGCGACCGGCAACGAGGCCCTGGAACAGGTGCGCCATCAGCCGGTGAATCTGGCGATTATCGATTTGAAATTGCCGGATATGGAAGGCACTGACCTGTTTGAAGCCATGCGGGTCATCTGTCCCGGGGTCATCGCCATTATGATTTCGGCCCGGGCTACGGTGGACGAAGCGGTTTCGGCCTTAAAATTGGGTATTTATGACTTCATCACCAAAGATTTCCGGATGCAGGAAATCCGCAAAGTGGTGAACAAGGCCCTGGAAACCCAGCAGTTGATTCTGGAAAATCAGCGCCTGCGCCAAGCCTTACAGGATCGCCTGGTCAGCGGGCGGATTATTGGACGCAGCCCCTCCTTCCTTAAAATTATCCATCAGGTCAATCAGATCGCCTCGTTAAAGAGTACGGTACTGTTGACCGGGGAAAGCGGCGTGGGCAAAGAAATTATCGCCGAGACCATTCATTACAGCAGCCCCCGCCGAAATAAGCCCCTGGTGATGGTCAACTGCGCCGCCCTCCCGGAATCCCTGATTGAGTCGGAACTTTTCGGCCACGAAAAAGGGGCCTTTACCGGGGCCGTGCAGCAGCGTAAAGGGCGGTTTGAGCTAGCCGATGAGGGTACGATTTTTTTGGATGAAGTGGCTGAAATGCCCCTGCCCACCCAGGTGAAGCTGCTGCGGGTTTTGCAAAACGGTGAATTTGAGCGGGTCGGTGGTTCTGTCACTCTCAACGTGGATATTCGCGTCATTGCGGCTACCAACCAGGATCTGGAACAGGCCATGAACGAGGGCCGGTTTCGAAAGGATCTGTTTTATCGGCTTAATGTCATCCATCTGGAAATTCCCCCGTTGCGGGAACGGGAGGAAGATATCCCGCTCTTGGCCCAAAATTTTCTCGACAAGTTCTGCCTAGAAAATAATCGTCCGGCCATGGGCTTCACCCCTAAGGCCCTCCAGGCCCTTAAAAGTTACACCTGGCCGGGTAACGTGCGGGAACTGGAAAACGTCGTCGAACGGGCCGTGGCCCTCTGCACCGAGTCCACCGTGAAAGTGGAAGATCTACCGGATGAGATTCGGGACTCCTCCGGGGTGAGCGACCGGATTATCATCCCCATCGGGGCCTCCATCGAAGAGATCGAGCGACTGGCCATCCTGCAAACTCTGAAAAAGACCGGGGGCGACAAAGAGGTGACCGCCCGCATCCTGGGAATTGGCCTGGCTACCCTCTATCGCCGTCTGAAAGATATGGAAGCAAAAAACTCATCTAATTAGACCGGGATATCCGATATGCCTCTCATTACCTTTTTGGACCTTGACCCCCTGCCGGTGGAAAAGGCGGAAGCAATTGTACTTCCTATTCCCTATGAGGCTACTACCACCTATGGGACCGGGACCCGGTGCGGGCCGGAGGCCATACTATCCGCCAGTCGCCAGGTAGAATTATGGGATGAGGAATTGGATTGGGACCCCACTCAGGTAATCCGCCTGGCTACTGCCCGGGAAATCAGTCCCGAGGCCGAGGGGCCGACGGCCATGCTGGAAAAAATCAAGCGAGTCGTCCATCCCTTGGTAACGCAGGATAAACTGCTGCTGACCATCGGCGGGGAGCACACTATTACCTTGGCCCTGGTGCAGACCTATCTGACCCGCCACCCGGACCTGACGGTGGTTGCCCTGGATGCCCACGCCGATTTCCGGGATAAGTATCAGAACAGCCGTTTATCGCATGCCTGTGTGCTGCGCCGGGTGTGGGAATTGGGACGCCCCCTGATCCTGATCGGGGTGCGAAGCTATTCGGCTGAAGAGTACGAGCTTATCAAAGTCGCTCCTCGCCTGACTTTGCTTAAGGCCGCCAAGCTTCAAGATTCGGAGTATTGGAACCTGGCCCTGGAAAATCTGGGCCGCATCAAAGGCCCGGTATATCTGTCCATTGATCTGGACGTCCTGGACCCGGCCATCTTACCGGCCACCGGCACCCCCGAGCCCGGTGGTTTGAGCTACTCTCAGGTCCTGAAGCTGATAAAGGCCATCACCGTCCGGGGGCCGGTAATCGGTTTGGACCTGGTGGAACTGGCTCCGATTCCCGGGCACCGGGTGAGCGAATTCACTGCGGCCCGCCTGCTGTATAAATTTTTGGCCTATCGCTACCAGGACCGCCGGCCGCAGTAGAATAGTTTTTAGTTTTGGTTAAATTCAGGGGGCAATGCCCGGCTTACGCAACACGAAAGTTTAAACCGTAAGACGTTTTATTTTCGGGAGACCAGAGTGCGACGGAGAGAAGAGGACTTCCATGACGGGGCCGCGGATGGCTTGGTGCCGTTGAGTCCCTTAGACATTAACCAGGTCAAAGATTGTGATGAATTGCTGGCCGCCCTGAGTCGCACCGCCTTTGGGGGCCGTAATCTGGGCGAGGCCGCCGAGGTGTTGCACCTGATGGTCACCGACCCGGAGTGCACCATCGTCGGCACCTTTTCGGGGGCTATGACGGTGGCCAAAATGGGGCTGTTGATCTGTGAGATGATCGACCGAGGTTGGCTCAAGGTTATTATCTCCACCGGGGCGCTGATGGCCCATGGGCTGATCGAAGCCGTGGATCGGGTGCATTATAAATATGATCCCCGGCAGTCCGATCAGGACTTATATTGCATGGGTTACAATCGGGTCTATGACACCCTGGAGATGGAGAAGAACCTGGATTACGCCGAACAAATCTTTCGAAACGTGCTGGAGCGAATGGACAAAAACCGGGTGCTGAGCTCGGAAATTATCTGTGCCGAGCTGGGGCGTTATTTGGCAGAAAGCACGGACCAGCCCGGAGTTTTGCGCAACGCCTATCTGGCCGGGGTGCCGGTGTTTATCCCCGCTTTCACGGATTCAGAGTTGGGTCTGGATGTGGCCAACTGGATGATCGGCCAGGCCATCCGGCAAGGCCAGAAGATCGAGGAGGCCCTGACTGCCGTATCTCTGAATTTCAATCCCTTCCTGGACCTGGGGCGCTATGGCCAGGAAATTTTGAAGGCCAAAAAACTTGGTATTTTTACCATCGGCGGCGGGGTGCCGCGCAACTGGGCCCAACAGGTGGGCCCCTTCTTTGATATTTTGCAGAATCGTTTGGAGATCGAACTCCCATTTATACGCTTCCAGTACGGCGTTCGCATCTGTCCGGAACCGGTTCATTGGGGCGGTCTGAGCGGCTGTACTTATCAGGAAGGAGTTTCCTGGGGGAAATTCGTCCCGCCCCAGGAAGGCGGCCGCTTTGCCGAGGTGCTCTGCGATGCAACCATTGCCTGGCCCATTTTGCTCAAGGCGGTGATCCAGCGGGTAGAGAGGCCCCCAACCCCTTAAGGGAGGGTGGGGGCTTAAGGGGAGGGCCGGGGGACCGCCGGCCCTCCCCTCGAAAAGCTTGTCTTATTATTTAATACCAGCTTTTCGGGGCGATTAAGACTCACCCTTACCGGTTTCATTAAACACGAAAGTTTTCAGGCGCAGAAAATAGGCCTCTCCGCCTATCATATAAGTATCATTATGATGGGCCTGGGGAATGGGATAGAAAAACTTGGGTGGGTTGGCCGCGGCAAATAACCGCTCTCCCATCTTAAAGGGAATGACCTCGTCATACACCCCGTGAATAATAAGGAGCGGCACCCGCACCTGGCTGATTTTGCCCAGATTATCATAGGGCACGGTTGGCCGCCAGGAAACAAAAGGGGCATAAAGCCGGAACATGTCTTCCGAGGAGGTGAAGGCGGATTCAACAATCAAGGCCCGGCAAGGCTTTTTGACCGCCAGATTCACCGCCAGGGCGCTGCCCAGGGAACGGCCGAACAGGATCAGGTTTTCCGAGGCGATCCCCAAACGGGCAGTGACATAATCATAGGCGGCGGAGGCATCCAGATAGGTGCCTTCCCGAGTGATGCGGCCTTGGGAGCGGCCATATTCTCGATAATCAAAGATAAAAATCTGTAGACCCACCTTGCGCCACAGTAAAAGCAGGTTCTCCAGGCGGTGACTGATATTTCCGGCATTGCCATGAAACCACAGCAGGGTAGGGGAGGGCTGGGGTTGCGGGACCCACCAGCCATGCAGTTGTACCTGGTCATCAGTGGTAAACAGCACCTCTTCGTATTCCAGACCATAGTCAGCCGGGGAGCCGAGCATAAACGGATCCGGGAAGAAGACGATGCCTTTTTCAGAGAATTGACCTTCCATCGGGATTATCCTTTGTGGGCTGCTAAAAAATCTGGTTTAATGTCCATTTTTGTCAGATTTTGTTTTATAAAGCAACTTTTTTACCATCAGGCTGCGAGGTCTAAAGGTTTTGGCCATTGACAATTTTGGGTTTTTAAGTTTTATTTGGTAAATTTGAATCATGGAACATTCGATCCAGAGCTTTGATTATCATTTACCGGCGGGTTTGGTGGCCCAATATCCGCAGCAACCGCGTGACCGATCCCGGATGCTGGTATTGGACCGGGATAAGCGTTGCTGGTACCATACACACTTTTTTGACCTGCCGGCTTGGCTGGATGAGGGGGATCTGCTGGTAGTGAATGATACCCAGGTATTCCCGGCCCGGCTGCGGGGACGGAAAAGCTCCGGGGGGCAGATAGAACTGCTGCTTCTAGATCTGCCCGTCATTCAATCCAACGGTCCGGTCCCTCAGGTGGCCCAGGCTCAGGGTTGGTATCGCGCCTCCCGGCGGCTAAAGACCGGTCAACACCTTGAGTTCGGCGATGACCTGCACGCTGAAGTAATCGCCGCCAACGGCTCCCGCCAGATCGAGGTCCGGTTTTGGACCCATAATCAAGATATCCGGGAAGCTTTGCAGGCCGCCGGCGAGGTGCCGTTGCCGCCTTATATCCGGCGGGCCCCTGAGCCGGAGGATAGCGATCGCTACCAGACCATCTTCGCAGCCCGGCCCGGAGCGGTGGCCGCACCCACAGCCGGATTGCACTTTACGCCAGCAATCTTGAAAGCTTTAAAGCAGCAGGGCGTCGATATGGTCAGTCTGACCCTGCATGTCGGACCAGGAACCTTTCAGCCCGTAAAGCAGGAGGACTATACCCGACACCAATTGGCTCCGGAATATTACCAGTTATCGGCAGAGGCCGCGGCTCGAATCAACCAGGCCCGGGCCGCGGGAAAGCGGCTAGTGGCGGTGGGTACTACCACAGTGCGAGTTCTGGAGTCCCGGACTGACCAGGGAGTAGTGAAACCTGGGCAAGGCCTCTGCGACCTGTATATCTATCCGGGCTATCGTTTTCAACTGGTGGATCGTTTACTGACCAATTTTCACCTCCCCCGGTCAACGTTGCTGTTACTGGTCAGCGCCCTGGCCAGCCGGGAATTGGTTTTAGAGGCCTATCAGGAAGCCGTGGCCCAGCAATACCGCTTTTATAGTTACGGTGATTGCATGTTGATACTATAATGCCCTCAGGATTCAGCTTTAAGTTATTGGCCACTGATGAAACAGGCGGGGCCCGGCTGGGGGAGATGAACCTTCCCCGGGGGCAGATCCAAACCCCGGTGTTCATGCCGGTTGGCACTTTGGCAACGGTCAAGACCCTGACTCCGGAGGAACTCCGGGACCTGGGTGCCCAAATCATCCTGGCCAATACCTATCACCTGTTTTTACGGCCCGGGGTGGAAGTCATCCAATCCTTGGGGGGGTTGCACCAGTTTATGCATTGGGAGCGGCCCATTTTAACCGACTCCGGGGGGTATCAGATCTTTAGCCTGGCTCCCCTGCGTAGTATTACTGAAGAAGGGGTGACTTTTCGATCGCATCTCAATGGCGACAGCCATTTCCTCACCCCGGAAAAAGTGGTGGCTTTGCAAGAAGCCCTGGGAAGTGATATTTTAATATGCTTAGATGAGTGTCCGGGCTTTCCGGCCCCGGAAGACTATGTGGCCCGCTCAGCCGGATTGACTCTCCGCTGGGCGCAGCGGTCGCTGGCCGCCCGGACCCGGCCCGAAAAGGCCCTGTTTGCCGTGACCCAGGGTGGAATGTATCCTCATCTGCGGCGGGAACATGCCCAGGCCCTGGTGGCTCAGGATTTTGAAGGCTACGCTATCGGCGGCCTGAGCGTGGGGGAAGATAGAGACACCAGATTTGCCATGCTGGGAGTAACCGTTGCTGAATTGCCGCCCACCAAACCCCGTTATCTGATGGGCGTGGGGACCCCAGAGGAGCTGGTGGAGGCGGTAAACCTGGGGGTGGATATGTTTGATTGCGTGCTGCCGACCCGCAATGCCCGCAATGGCATGGCCTTAACGCGGACTGGCCGTCTGGTGATTAAAAATAACCGGTATGCCAAAGATCCCTCTCCGCTTGATGAGGCCTGCGATTGTTATACCTGTCGCCATTATTCCCGGGCTTACCTGCGACATCTGTTTATCGCCCGGGAAATTCTGGCCTATCGTCTTTTAACCATGCATAATCTTTACTATTATCTGGAAGTAATGGCTGGAATGCGGCGGGCTCTGGCCCAAGGCCGTTTCCAGGAATTTCGCCGTGATTTTTATTGCCAACGACAGAATGGAGGTAACCTAGGTGATTGATCTGGCTTATGCCATGACTGGGGCGCAGGGCGGTGGAGCCCAAGGCGGCAACGCCATGTGGACCTTCCTGCCCTTAATTCTGGTGTTCGTGATCTTTTATTTCCTGCTCATCCGCCCCCAGCAAAAAAAGGCTAAAGAACATCGACAATTCTTAGAGAACCTGAAACGGGGTGATCGGGTGGTAACCTCGGGTGGCTTGTATGGGGTGATTACCGGCATTGCTGACCAGACCGTGACCATGGAAATTGCTGACAAGATCCGGGTTCGGGTGGGTCGTGGCTATATTGCCGGCTTTGCTCCCAAAGAAGCGAGTAAGGCCGCTAATCAGAAGTAGTCCACCGGTATTAACCGGGATTGACGCTGAATGGATATAAATTTAACCTTTCCCCTTACCGAAAAAGGCGGGAAGGTATCAGTATCCTTGTAACTGTTAAGGCTTAGCAGCATTTAGAGATTAGAAACCTGATTCTCTTGGTATTGACTCAGGAGTGTTCCACCCCGTCTGATCTACTATTTTCCGAACCGGATACTTAATGGAGTTAAATTCCTCTCGCAACGGGCTTAAAGAGTCTCTACGTCAGGAAATCCAGACCCTGAGGGCGCTGGTCATCGAATTGGCCAGCCTCTTCCCGGGTGGGAAGGTCCAGGCCGAGCACTGGTTTAAGGTGCTTGAAACCGTAAGCGCCCACCTTGACGAAGACCGCTGCCGGATTGCCGTAGTCGGCACGGTCAAGTCTGGCAAAAGCACCCTGATCAATGCCATTTTGGGACAGGATATCCTAAAACGGGGGGCAGGGATTATCACCGCCATGATCACTCGGATCGAACCCGGCTCCGAACCGCGGGCCTGTCTGGTCTTCAAGGACTGGGAAGAGATTAACGGGGAGATCAATCGGGCTTTGAGCTTTTTTCCCAGCCCGCTGCTTTTGGAAAGACAGAGGTATTTAGATCTGCGCCGCCCCGAGGATCGCGACACCATATGCAAGGTATTGAATCAGGTGGAGAAGGATCGACTGCTGTCGCAGGACAGTCTGGACCAAAATTATATTTTATTGAGCTCTTATCTGGAAGGCTATGATCAGCTAAAAGATAAGCTGGAGGCTGGGCAGCAGCGCCTGGAGCTGACAAATACCGATACAGAGGTCCACCAGCAACTGGTTGGCAACGAAGCGGAGGCCATCTTTTTACAGGATGTGCTTTTGACTTTACCGTTCTCCTGGCCGGCTCAGGGTCTGGAGCTGGGTGACTGTCAAGGGAGTGATTCGCCCATTCCCCAGCACCTGGCCCAGGTGCAGAACTATTTGTTAAAAAGCGACCTGTTGCTTTATGTCATCAGTTCCCGGGTAGGGCTGCGACAGGCGGATTATAGATTTCTGGCCGATATCAAGCGGATGCGGCTTTGGGAGCAAACCCTGTTCATACTGAACCTGGATCTGAGCGAACACGAAAATCGCTTAGAAGTAGAGCGACTGCTAGGCCGCTTGCGTCGGGAATTATCGGTATTTCAGGCTGAGGCACCAATTTTCGCCTTTTCCGCCCTGGACCACTTGCTTCTCCGGCTCCTGGCCCGAGGTGCGACTCTGACTCCCCGAGACCAGGGCAAATTGGCGACCTGGGAACAAGATTTAGAGATCACCAGCTTCTCCCGGCAGGAAGCCGAACGGTTTGAGAGAGAATTGCAACGGTTGCTTAGCTTTCATCAGTCCCGCCTGCTGTTGACCGGAAGTCTGGCTCAGGTACAGGCGGTAGCCCAAGGGATTCGAGAAAACGCCGGCCTGCAATACGATCTCTTAGGTCAAGATGTGGAGGCTATCCAGCAGGCGGAAAACCGTCTGGCCCAGCGCCGACAGCCGCTGGAAGGGCTGCTTCACAGCCTCAGCCAAACCCTCCAGGGCACGGCGCAGGATCTGAAGCGACAGCTGCGCGGTCAGGTTGATTCCTTTTTCGATTCACGTTATGGAGAAGTGGGTCCGGCTATTTTCCGATTCATTGAGGCGTATCGGGAGGAATTGGACCGACTGCAACTCAGCGACAGCATTTCCGCGTTTATGCCGGCCTTATATATCCTCTATCAGGATTTCCAACAGCAGTTTATGACTTTTTTGACCGAGGAGATCAACTTACGGATTTTGGAGTTTGTCAGACGGCAGGAAGACCGGCTGGAAGCCGAACTGACTAAGGTGGTATCTCCGCTGCTGGTCTCCCTGCAAGACGCCCTAAGCCTATATTATCAAGAAATGGCAAATTTGGGAGTATCAGCTGCAGTTCCCACCCTGGGCAGCGCGGCCTGGTCCCGGCCCGCGGAATTGCAGCCGCCGCTATTTTCCCTGGAACTGACCCTGGGCTGGAAACAACGGGGTGAAGCCTTGATACTCCTGGGGGCCAATCTGGTCACTCTAACCCTATCCCGTCTGAAGCGACTGTGGCGCCGCAGTCCGGCCCCCACCAAGCGAGAGCGATTGCGCCGATCCTTGTCCGAGGCCCTGGGCCGCATCAAAGACCAGACCATGCAGGAAACTCAACGTTATCTGGTAGATTACGCCGAACGCTTGAAATTCCAGTATCTTTACCCTCTGATCGATTATCTGGGACAGGAACAGGAAAAGAGTTGGCGGGCGTCTCTGAAATCGCTGTTTGTCGATCTGGACGGCCTCAAAGTGGCCATCCAACAGCAGGAAGGTCGGAAAGAGGACTGGCGCCGCCGTCTCCAGGGCGTGCTTCAGCAGGAGATGCAAATTGAGACCGCCTTGGCCAGACTACGGGAGGCGGCTGAAAGGGCAACTCTAAGCTGAACCGATGACTGACCTGTTCAATACAATGGCCTGGGTAGCCTTACGAGCAGTACCCGGTATCGGGGTCGTCATCTTCCAGCGACTGGTAGGGCGCTTCGGTCAGCCGGAAGCAGTTTTTCAAGCCTCTTACTCTGAACTTATCAGTGTCCCCAAGGTCAGCCCTGCTATTGCCCGGGGTATTTTAGATTTCCGCGATTGGCCGAAAATTGACCGGCAGTTGCAAAGGTTAAGCGACCTGGGAGGGCAAATCATCACTCAGAGCCACGAGGATTATCCTCCGGCCTTACACCAGATTCCTTATCCGCCCCCGTTTCTTTATGTCAAAGGAACCATAGAGCCACAAGATCAGCTGGCAGTAGCAGTGGTCGGCACCCGCAAAATCAGTTATTATGGCAAGAAAGTGAGTTACCGGCTGGCCCGGGAGCTTAGCCTCAAAGGGGTGACGGTGGTCAGCGGCTTGGCCCGGGGGATAGACAGCGCGGCCCACCAGGGGACCTTGGAAAACCGCGGTCGGACTCTGGCAGTGTTGGGTTGTGGACTGGATAAAGTCTATCCGCCGGAAAATAAAGAACTTTATCGTCGCATACCCGTCCAGGGGGCGTTGATCAGCGAATTCCCTCTGGGTACTCCACCGGAGGCTAAAAATTTCCCCATTCGCAATCGCCTGATCAGCGGCCTGGCTCTGGGAGTGGTGGTAGTGGAGGCAGGCATCCCCAGCGGGGCATTAATTACGGCACAACTAGCGCTCGATCAGGGACGGGAAGTCCTTGCCGTTCCTGGCCCGATCGATGCTCCAGGCAGCCTGGGCCCCAACCGCTTGATTCAACAGGGGGCCAAGCTGGTGCAAGATGTCGATGATATTTTAAGCGAAATTTCAGGGATGGTGCCGCGGTCGGAGCCTGCCAGCAGTCCTGCTGCGCCACGCCAGCCCTCGCTTCAGGTTGAAGATCCGTTGGTAGCCCTGCTCAGCTCCGAACCGCAGCAGATTGAGGAATTGATCATGGCCTCGGGATTACCGGCGCCAGAGGTCATGACCCGGCTGACCATGCTGGAGCTTCAGGGTCTGGTGCGGGAGTTGCCAGGGAAATGTTATGTGCTGGCCGAGTGATGGCGTCAGATTAATTATGTTGTATAAGCTAATATTTATTATTAAGATCTACAGAAACTTATGTCTAAATCCCTATTAATTGTCGAATCGCCGGCCAAGGCCCGCACCCTGCAAAAATACCTGGGATCTGAGTTCAAGGTCCAGGCTTCCGTGGGTCACATCAAGGATCTGCCCCAGCATGAACTGGGGGTGGATGTCGAGAACAATTTCAAGCCACATTACGTCACCATCGTCGGCAAGGCCAAGGTGATCCAAAGTTTACGTAAGGCCGCCGACAATATTAATGATATCTATTTGGGGCCGGACCCGGACCGCGAAGGAGAAGCCATTGCCTGGCACATTGCTGAGGCTTTAAAAGACCAGGAACATCGATTCCATCGGGTCCTGTTTTATGAACTGACTCCCAAGGCGATCCGCGCGGCCTTGGCGTCTCCGGTGCCTTTAAATCGGGCACGTTATGAATCTCAACAGGCCCGGCGGATTTTGGACCGTTTAGTGGGCTACCAGATTTCGCCGCTCTTATGGAAGAAGGTCAAAGGGGGGCTGAGCGCCGGCCGGGTGCAATCGGTGGCCTTGCGCCTGATCTGTGAGCGGGAGCGGGAGATCCTAGCCTTCGTGTCCGAGGAGTATTGGTCTTTGACAGCTCACTTGGAGGCCGCCCAACCGCCTCCGTTTCGGGCCAAGTTATTCAAATATAAAGGTAAGAAAATTAATCTGGCCAATGCTCAACAGACTCAGCAGATCGTCACATCTCTGGCCGAAGCAGTTTACACCGTCAGGCAGGTGGACCAAAAAGAACGCCAGAAAAGACCGCTAGCACCCTTCATTACCAGCACCATGCAGCAGGAGGCCAGCCGGAAGCTCAGGTTCAGCGCCCGGCAGACCATGCGCATTGCCCAGCGGCTGTATGAGGGTTTGGAGGTCGGCTCGGAAGGTCCGGTGGGGCTGATTACTTATATGCGCACTGATTCCACCCGGGTGGCGGCCGAGGCCATTAATGCAGTGCGAACTTATATCAGCCAAAATTTTGGCCCAGATTATCTGCCGGCCAAACCCCAGATATACAAGAGTCGCAAAAGCGCCCAGGAAGCCCATGAGGCTATCCGACCCACGGATGTGGCTAGAACTCCTCAGAAAATGGCAGCATTTTTGAAAAAAGAGGAGTTGGCGCTCTATGAGCTAATCTGGAAGCGGTTCGTAGCCAGTCAGATGAACCCTGCCATTCTGTTGGTCACTACTGTTGATATCACCGCGGCCGAGGCCCTGTTTCGGGCTACTGGTTCGATAGTTAAATTTCCTGGGTTCACCCTGCTCTATGAGGAAAGCAAAAATGGCCGCGGGGAAGAGGAAGAGGCCAAGCTTCCGCCTTTAGCGGAGGGTGAAAACTTAAAGCTTGTAAGTCTCGATCCCAAACAGCATTTCACCCAGCCGCCGCCGCGCTATACCGAGGCTACCCTGATCAAGGAACTGGAAAAGCAGGGAATCGGCCGCCCCAGTACCTACGCCACCATCTTAAGTAACATCCAGGACCGACTGTACATAATCAAAACCAAGGTGGGGCTTAGTCCCACAGAGCTGGGTCTGGTCATCAATGATCTGTTGGTGGAAAACTTCCCGGATATCCTGGATGTCAAGTTCACCGCCCGGCTGGAAGAAAACCTGGATCAGATCGCCGAAGGGAGGCTCTTCTGGCAGGAGGTGCTGCGCAACTTCTATGAGCCGTTTGCGGAAGAGCTGAAGTCGGCCAAAACCCAGATGCGGGAGGTTAAAGGCAAACCGACCGGTCTGAAGTGCCCCCTTTGCCAGTCAGAACTGCTGATCAAGTGGGGCAAAAGTGGGGAATTTCTTGGCTGTGCCGCCTTCCCTCAGTGCAAGTATACTCAGAACTTTGAACGTGATGACCAGGGAAATATTGTCCCCATACCCAAAGAAGAGACTTCGCCTCCGGAAACTTCCGAGGTCGAGGACAAGTGTCCGCATTGTGGCAAAAACCTGGTTCTTAAACACGGCCGTTATGGGCCGTTCTTAGCCTGTCCCGGTTATCCTAAGTGCCGTTACACCCGTCCGGTGGAGAACTCTCAGGAGACCGAGACGGCCGTCCCCTGTCCCCAGGAAGGCTGTGAGGGGGTGTTGCTAAAACGCCGTTCTAAAAAAGGGGTATTCTACGGCTGCAGCCGCTATCCTAAGTGCCGCTTTGCCCTGAATTATCCACCGGTGCATCAATCCTGCCCGCAATGCGGTTTTCCGCTCCTGGTGGCTAAAGAGACCAAAAAAGCCGGCAAGATATTGGCCTGTCCTAAGAAGGGTTGCGGTTTCACCGCGCCTTGCGATGATGACCAGGAAGCCTGAAATTATCATTATTGGTGGTGGCTTGGCGGGCAGTGAGGCGGCCTGGCAGGCGGCACGCCGCGGGGTCAGAGTTCGCCTTGTGGAGATGAAGCCGGTGAAATTCTCTCCGGCCCACCAATCTGCCCTGCTGGGGGAACTGGTCTGCAGCAACTCCTTGCGATCCGAGGCTCTCAACAGCGCGGTGGGATTGCTGAAGAAGGAAATGCGCGGTCTGAATTCCCTGATCATACAGGCGGCTGACGCGACCCGGGTGCCGGCGGGCAAATCCCTGGCCGTGGATCGCGAGGCTTTTGCCGCCCATGTCACCGAAAGCCTGGAAAGACAGACTGAAGTAATGATTATTCGTGAGGAGGTCACCCGATTAGAGCTTTTAGGCCCTACCATTGTGGCCACCGGCCCTCTGACCGCTGACCCTCTGGCCCAGGAACTGGCCCGGCTAACCGGCCAGGAACATCTGCATTTTTATGATGCCATCTCGCCGATCGTTTTTGCTGATTCCATCGATTACACCCAAGTCTTTCGAGCTTCCCGTTACAATGTGGGGGAGGATTATCTCAACTGCCCCTTGACCCAGACTGAATATGACCGCTTTTATCAGGCCCTGATGACGGCCGAACAGGTTCCACTGCGGGATTTTGAAGATCCCAGGTTTTTTGAGGGTTGCCTGCCCCTTGAGGTGCTGGCGGCTCGCGGTTATCAGACCCTACTTTTCGGGCCGATGAAACCGGTGGGACTGATCGATCCGGAAACTGGCCGCCAACCTTTTGCCGTGGTTCAACTACGCCAGGATAATCAGGAGGGAACCTTATATAATATGGTAGGTTTTCAGACTAAGCTCAAGTATCCTGAGCAAAAACGGGTTTTTCGGCTCATCCCCGGTCTGGAGCGGGCGGAATTTGCCCGGTTGGGCAGCGTGCACCGTAATACATTTATCAAAAGCCCAGGTTTTTTGACGCCCTATCTTAATGCCCATGCACACCCTCAGCTTTTTCTGGCCGGTCAGATTTCAGGGGTTGAAGGATATGTCGAATCCACCGCCATGGGCCTGTTGGCCGGGATCAATGCTGCCCGCCAAGCTACTGGCCAGCCATTGTTGACTCCGCCTCGCCCTACGGCACTGGGGGCTCTAATACATCATCTGACGGATACCGCAGCCAAAGACTTCCAGCCCATGAATGTTAATTTCGGTCTGTTCCCGCCGCTGGCTGGCCGGGTGCCCAAAAAAGCTCGGGGGACTGCATATGCCCGCCGGGCTCAACAAGCCCTGGAAGCCTGGTTACAGGACTATCCCGAACTGGTGATACCAGATTCGGGGCCCAGATATGCAATCTCAAACTTAAACCCGGACCCAGGTGAAATTCTATCCGGTTAGCTAACAGGAAAATGATCAGAGTCTCTGCCCCTGTGGTTGGTAAAGAAGAATTGGCGGCTGTCGAACAGGCCTTTGAGTTGGGTTACTTTGGCCATGGCGTCAAGGTGGTGGAGTTTGAGGCCCGGCTTAAGGAGTATCTGAACGCGGCCCAAGTGATCGCCGTTAATTCCGGGAGCGCTGCCTTGCACCTGGCCCTGGAGGCCCTGAGGATCGGCCCGGGGGATGAAGTGATCGTTCCCTCCCTGACTTTTAGCGCGTGTTTTCAGATGATTACCGCCACCGGAGCCTTGCCGGTGCCCTGTGAGGTCTATCCCGAGACTTTGCTGATGGATGTTCAAGACGTGGAGCGTAAGCTCACCTCTCGCACCCGGGCACTAATGCCGGTCCACTACGCCGGTAATCCCTGTGACCTGGACAGCCTTTATCGGCTGGCCGCTCAGGCCAGGGTCAGGGTCATCGAAGACGCGGCGCACGCCCTGGGCTCAAGCTATGCTGGTCGGCTGATTGGAAGCTTTGGCGATCTGGTCTGTTTCAGTTTTGATTCCATCAAGAATATCACCTGCGGGGAAGGGGGAGCGGTAATCTGCCAGGAGAAAGATTTGGCGGAGATCATACGTCAGAAGCGGTTGCTGGGCATTGAGCGCAGAGCCAATATCGAGTCTGGGACATCGCACCGCTGGTTTTACCGTATTCCCCGGCAGGGTTTCCGCTATCACATGAGCAATATTAATGCAGCTATCGGCTTGGCTCAATTGGAGAAATTACCGGGTTTTATCCAGCGGCGGCAAAAGATCGCCCGGCGGTATGACCAGGCGCTGGCCCCGCTGAACGGGGTCACCCCTCTGAAAATCGACTATCGCCACGTGGCTCCTCACATTTATGTTATCCGAGTCCATAAGGGCAAGCGTGACGCCCTGATGGAATTTCTCCGCCAACAGGATATTGAAGCCAGCCTCAACTATATCCCCAATCACCTGCACGAACATTTTCAACATTTATACGGACAAAGGCAGTGGTCCCTGCCGGTAACCGAGCAGGCCTTCAAGGAAATCATTACCCTGCCGCTCCACTGCGCCCTCTCGGATGAAGAGGTGGAAATGGTTATCGATCAGATTTATCAGTTTTTTGACTAGACGCTTCCACATCTCCGCCCGAATTTACGGTGGGCTCCAATCTGAGTAAAGAATTAAGGTAATTTTCCACCATGATCGGCTGGACCCTAATAAGTTCTCTGAAGGAACATCGATAAGATATTGTTTTCATAGATCAATCTATATTCTTATTGACTTTTTTTATAGCTAGACTTAAAAATTAAGTACAAACATTGAGGGGGATGCTGGTGAGCTGGGGGGGAAAGCTCAAGATCATTATATTGATGATATTTGTGCTTGGGTTGGCGGCATGGACACCAAAAGTTCAGGCCGTTGAACCAGGAGGCAGGGTGTTTACCGGATCCGATCAATATCTGCCCATGGAGCCCCAGACCCCGCTAGAATTCCAGATGCTGATCGGTGCCTCCCAGCCGGTAAAGCCGAGTTCCCCCACAATCGCTGAAAATTCGGCCTTTCTCTGGCAGGGAGAAAAAGTGCAACTGATGGCCACTACTGAACTGTTAGGCAGTTCGGATTACGGCTACCACCCCCAGGCCTCGGCTACCTTGAAATTGCCTCACGATGTTGAATTGCGTGTTTCATTTCTGTATGACTTGAAGCCGCCAGCCAGTCGGACCGGGCGCAGTGTACGCAGTTACCTGCTGTTTAAATATTCTATGGATTATCGGCTCATGCCCGACCTCCAGGTTGGCTTGAGTGGATACCTCTATCAACAGCGCTCCCCTGATTTTCTCACCTTCAGAGGACCGCAAATTGCTAAGCCGACCCTGGGTCTGGGTCCAGGGGTTAAATACGACCTGGGACGTTGGAGCTTCCTCTTCCAATCCCAAGTGGAAACCGGTTCTCGGGACCGGGATGAAGGCATCAATAACTGGTTCCGGGTGTGGTATGCCTTTTAACACCGGTTACGGTTTTTATATAAAAAAAATTATATAATATTAACAAGTTAACGGTATTAAATATTTGAAACCGGTTTTGGTATAATTTAATCGCCTTCCCAACTTTCCCCCCCATTATATAATTCTCCTGGCTGGCAAGGTGCAGCTAAACATTCCTGGAAGAATTTAATTAATGATCTGCGGTTCGTCCCGTTGAAATTCTTCTCAACCAGAAGGCTAGCTTTATAAGCCTTTCCAAGTTGTGGAAGGGGGCTAGCCTGCGGCAAAGCTGGTCGGTTGTCGGCCAAACCAAATAAAAAATCAACCGGTCGGAAATTAATCTTGCCATTTTCTAACACAATGATTTAACATAAATCATTTTTTTGAACTTGGGGTTTGTGATTTTTATGGCAAAGAATGAATTAAAGATTTTTTCTGGCAGCAGCAACCCTGATTTGGCTCAAGAAGTATGCCGAGGCTTGTCTCTGCCTCTTAGCACAGCCACCTTAGGGACCTTTAGCGATGGCGAGGTACGGGTGGAGATCGGGGAAAACGTTAGGGGGAAGGATGTCTTTGTCATTCAATCCACCTGTAAGCCGGTCAATGGCAATCTGATAGAACTGTTGATTATGATCGACGCCCTCAAACGGGCTTCAGCCCAGCGGATTACCGCGGTCATCCCTTATTATGGGTACGCCCGGCAGGATCGTAAAGTCGCTCCCCGGGTGCCGATTAGTGCCAAACTCGTCGCTGATCTGCTGACTGCCGCCGGCGCCAACCGGGTTTTAACCATGGATCTGCATGTCGGGCAGATTCAGGGTTTTTTCGATATTCCGGTTGATAACCTCTACGCCTCCCCGGTGATGATGCGTTATATCAAGGATAATTTTCAGAATGACCTGGTCATGATCTCGCCCGATGCCGGAGGAGTGCCACGAGCCCGGGCCTATAGCAAGCGGCTTAACGCTGGTCTGGCGATGATCGATAAACGCCGGGACGCCCCCGGAAAGGTCAAAGCCATGCACATTATTGGGAATGTCTCTGGCAAACAGGCAGTTATTTTGGATGATATTATCGATACCGGTGGCACCTTGACGGAGGCTGCCAAAACCATCATGGAACATGGGGCTAAAGGGGTCTATGCCTGCTGTACCCATCCGGTCCTATCCGGGCAAGCTATACAGCGAGTAATGGATTCCCCTCTAAAGCGCCTGATCGTCTCGGATACAATTCCGCTGGGGGATGAAGCTTGTAACTGTCGTAAAATTCTACAGCTTTCCGTGGCCTCGCTGTTTTCCCAGGCCATCCTTAATATTCACCGCGAGGATTCCATCAGTTCGCTGTTTGAAATTCAATTCTAACTGCTGTTTTTCAGAATAAGGGGGAGAGGGGAAATGAAAAGATGGCTGATTTGGGGAATGATTCTATTTATAGGGGTGATACCCCTTTCCGCCCAAGCCACTGAGCGTGGTTTGGCGGCCTATCCCGACGGGGTGGAAAATTTTTTTACCGGAGCTTTCCCACCGCCCGGGGTCTATTACCAGAACTTTCTCATGTACTACTACGCTGACCATTTCAAAGGAGGACCGCCAGAAGTCCGGATCGAGAGCTTTGCCCAGGTGTTCCGTCTGATATATTCCAGCAAGGTGGAAATCCTGGGGGGCAACTGGGGCATGCATGTAGTATTACCGCTGATATATACTGGTATGCGCTCAAAACCCATAAACTTCAGCGATTATCAGTTCGGACTAGGTAATACCTGCATTAATCCCTGTATCTTAGGTTGGCATTTCGGTGATTACCATGTCACCGCCGGATTTGAGATCATTTTCCCGGGTTCTTACAACAGCTCTGATGCTGCCAGCCCGTCGCAGAATTACTTTACCTTTCAGCCGGTATTGGCCCTGGGCTGGTTCCCTAAAAGCGGCTTTGGCATCACCGCCAAATTTATGTATGATTTTCCTACTAACAATGAAGATCCTATAAAATTCACCGGAGCTCGGGATCATTATCATTCCGGCCAGGCCTTTCACTTTGATTATTGCGTGGACTATGCGGTGCTTCCCAATCTGCGCATCGGCGCGGCGGGTTACTACTATGTCCAAACTACGGCGGATACCGTAGATGGGCGGGAAATTGGCTATCACGGCCGGGAATTCGCTATTGGGCCGGCCATCAAATATGATTATAAGCGGTTTACCTTCTGCCTGATCAACCAATTTGAGATTGCCGCCCTTAATCGGCCTGAGGGCGTCCGCAACTGGTTCAGGGTCTGGTACGCTTTTTAGCTATAAATCATCTCGGGGAGGTGGGGCCGGTTTACTGCTGGTCCCCTTCTGCGGCTAAGGTGAGAGTAAAAGCTTTTTAAACAGCTGGGCCTGGCGTCGAGCAGCGCCTTGGTGGGTTTGCAGCGCTGTCTGTCCTTGCTGCCCCCGGATCTGGCGTTCATTGGGATGGGCCAGGAAATATTGCCCGGCCTTGATCAGGTCATCCAACCCATAGACCGTCTGGCCGGCCCCGGCTTCCTCTAATAAGGCTCGACCCAGACGGAAATTCTCCATATGTGGGCCATAGAGGGGAAACTTTCCCCAGGCCGCGGCTTCCAGGATGTTTTGCCCTCCGTGGGGAACCAGACTGCCGCCCACAAACACCAGATCAGCCAGGCCATAAAGCGGAAATAGCTCTCCGATCGTATCAACTACAATGACCGGGTGACGGCGACCCTCCACTCCCTGTTTTATCTTACTCCAGAAGTGGTATGGTAACCCGGCTTGGGCCAGGAGTTGACCGACGGCAGGGGCCCGTTCCGGGTGGCGGGGGGTCAGGATCAGCAAAAGAGCAGGGTAGGGACCCCTTAAGGACTGAAAAGCCTGGATAATTATCTTTTCTTCACCGGGGTGTGTGGAGGCAGCCAAAAAAATCAAATTGTCCTGGAAACCAAGGCGCTGCCTTAATTCAGAAAGCTTGATTGAATCCTGAGGAGCCACGAGCCGGTCCCACTTGGTACTGCCGGTTACCACAATTTTTTTCGGCTCTGCACCCAATTCCAGAAAGCGCCGTGCATCCTCCGCGCTGCTGGCGGCAATTAATTCAAAATAGTTTATAATATCAGCGATAAATGATTTAATCTTAAGATATCGTCTGAAGGAATGATCGGAAAGCCGGGCGTTGGCCAGGGCCAGTCTGACGCCGGCGCGGTGGGCATCGTGTAAAAAATTGGGCCAGATTTCGGTCTCCAGAACAATAAACAGGTCAGGCCGGATATGTTTCAGATAGCGCTGCACGGCCCAGGGAAGATCCAAAGGATAGTAAAATACTGTCAACGGCGGCTGATAAAGCTTGCGCGCCACTGCCTGGCCGGTTTCGGTGCCGGTGGAGAGGCATAACTCGGCGTCAGGAAATTTTTCCTGCAGTTCATGCACCAGGGGTTCGGCAGCACTGATTTCGCCCACCGAAACCCCATGCAACCACAGACGGGGGCCGTTGGTCGGGAGGGGTAGGGGTGGTAGTCGCAGGCCTAAGCGCGGCCCAAAACTTTCGCCCCGGCCTCGGGATTTCAGGCGCCAGTAAAAGATTGGCCAGCCCAGCAGGCCGACCAGTATTGAAAATCCATAATAAATCGGTCTAAGCAAATTCCCCAAGCTCCACTAACCCAGTATTTGAGCCACGATCTCCTCGATATTTTGGATAAAGAAAGCGGCATGACTTTCTGGCGTCCAACACCCAAGGCCTCGGCTTTTCATTCCTGCGCCACTCCGGCCAGAAAATCATTTCCGGGGGCCGAGCCTTCGATCAGGCTCTCTTCACCCCGGAGGGCATAATAGCCCACCGCGATAGAAAAGAGCCTACAAAACCATTGCCTCCTGTCATGAACACTTTCATCACCGTCCTCCTCTGATGATGGGGAGATGTAGTCGATGCATCGTGATTATCAACGGCCAGCCTGAATAAGTTAGAGCCTAGTTTGAACTTTAGAACAGAAATTTTATAAGGCCTGTTAAAACAGAAGTATTAAGTTTACATAATATATATTATCAGACCCAGTATTATAATCGGTTAAACCCCAAGTGGCCCGGACAGCTGCTCCAAGCCTTTTCATTGCATAAACTCCTTTTTCAGGAATTCCTTGAGGTCCTGATAATTGACTTCTACCACCCGCCATTCCCTGGTGTCGGGATTCTGCTGCATCCGAAACCGTAGGGGTTTTTTCGTCTCTGGGTCTATAAGGGTTACTTCGGCCTGGTGTCCCTGCTGCTGGATCTGGGCCTGGGTCACCAAGGCAGTCAGGCTTAAGGTCTCGCTGGTGCTGAGACTTAGCAAGTACCGTTCTATCTGACCTTTGATCTGAGCCTCAAAGGTGCCGAACAGTTTGGGCAGTAAATAGCGAGCGAATTTTTTACCCAATTTCCGGCTCCAGCGGGCAAATTCGTCCGGTGGAGGCTCCTCTTTCTGATTGTTTTCATTAAGAAAACCAAGGTCTTGGCTGGCATCATTAATAAAATTATTAAATATTGCCTGTAAGTCCACAAATTTATAAAAATTGTTTATATCCCGGTTCTGAATCGCCCGTACCATTTGATAAAGTGTATGGCGCGGGGTGCCTTGCCAGAACCAAAGGTATCCCAAAATTATCGCGCCAGAAAAGGCCAGCACCACCAATATCAGGGTTAAAGTTTTGCGACGCATTGACTTCCTCTCCAATTATTATGGGTTAAAAAATTGTCGTTGGAATTAAAAGCCTTGGCTTCCGGACCAGATTTATGGTAAGAGGCTAAGGCAAAGGGCAAAATTCATCGCCATTTAGGACCTTAAGAGTATGAGCGAAACAGATCAATTGAAGTCCCGTATTCCTCTGGACAATGGCCTCACCCTGGAAATTTGGGACCGATCGCGGCCTGTAGCTGGGGACCGCTGGCAAGTTATCATGAAGGCTCGGATTACCATACCGGTTCGGGAGAATCTCCTTGGCCCGGCTGAACGTCACCTTATTGATCAAATCAGAGCCGCCTTGGGTCCAGAAGTGCTGTTCTGCCACCAAAAAGTGAGAAATTTTATTGCCGTCGACCAGGTCCAAGAAATCTTCGAGGGTTTGCAAGCGCGTTTTCTGGAGAGTACTCAAACCTATCTCGGGCATCAGGATTTTCCCGGCAAATTCATTTTGAAAAAGTTTGCGGAGTATCAAGAAAAACAAGTTTGGCGTAAGTCTTAATGGCTTAGGTGGCAAGCTGAGCCTGGGCTTCCACTAAACGCTCCTTGAGGATGAGACCCAAAACCGCCAGGCATTCCAGGTCCAGAAAAAAGGTGCTGTGCTGATCGTAAAGGACCGTGGCGCTGGCCGGCAGTTCCTCATCGGCATCGTAAAATACCAGGGCCAGCGGGAGATTCGGCAGAGCCGGATAACGGTAACATAGATCACCGGTTCCTAATTCGGGCAACTCTTGCCCTCCTAAGAGTTGCGAACCGGCTTTCAGCGCGTCCAATCGGCCACTAAATGACTCGGCAATAGTCCTTTCCACCGCATCCTGATAAGTAGGCATAAAAAAAGCAGCGTCTTTAAAATCCCGGTAGGAGACCCATTGTCCGCTTAATTCCGCGGTCCCCCCCTGAAGGACATAATAGGCCAGGACAATGCGGATGTTGACCGGGGGCACCGATCCCTGGAGGTCGCTGACGCCTTCGGCCGTTACCCGGTAGAGCTTCCCGAAGCTGGGAATCAACAGTGCCTGCTGCTCATACCGGGCTCCCAAGCCGTCTGCCAGCCAGCCCAGATCCAGAGTGCCGAGCCTGTCTACCAGGCCTGCATAAACTTCTTCATAATGACTGGGTGAATCAGGTCGAAACAAAATTTTTCTCCCTTGATGCTGGCCAAATTTAGCAGAACTTCGAGGTCTTGGCAATGGGAAAATCTTTGGACATTTTACTAAATGCCCATCATATCCTCAACAACTTGAAAGTAAATTTACCGGCGTTGACAGGCAGCAGGCAATATCCTAAAATAGCCCCATGCTAATCCATGATAGACTAGCCGTTCAGTCTAAAGCTCCCAGGAAATATGGCTTTTTACTGATAGTCATAGCAGTTCTGGGCTTCTCCCGGCTGACCTTGGCCCAACCAGTTGACTCGGGATTCCTCTGGGTGCGAGGCTTGCAGCCCTGCCTCATCCATCCCAATCAAGCGCCGAAGCTGGCTGCGGTCTTAAAACAGCTCGGATTAAACTATGATCCCCAGATGAGCGCGGAAGACCGGCAGCAAGATTTTATCAGCAAGATAGACCAGGCCCGGGAGTTGATGGATATGCCACGACTTTATGCCATGCGAGAGCGCTCTCTGGGACTTATCCGTTCTAATGGCGGTGAGCTTTCCTGGGAATTCATCAGGCGCTTACGCTGGCCCAACGGTGATGCCGTCGGGGTGATGCTTAAGGTCCCGGTATGGGTTCCGGCCAAGGCCAAGCGGGTGCTAACCTATGGGGATTTTACGAAAAAATGGCAGGACGTAGCGGAGCGCCTGCCGCGCTTATGCGGTCAGGTCTGGTTTGCCTCAGACCTGAAGGAGATCAATAACAAAGCCCGATATCGGGCCGATACCTTATGGTTCGAAATCAACAGCTTACACGCTCCATTTGCTGCCCTCCTAATAGAGTATATTTTCAGAGAAGGACTGTTTCAGCTGGAAAAGCGGTTGCCGCTCCTGGTGATCCGGGGCGGGGAGGACACCTATGCGGCCGCCGCCTCTTCCGGGCCGGTATTCGTCGAATGCTTGAGTTTTCCCGACGAAGAGGGCGCCATCCTGGATTGTGAGGTGGTGCGCAAATATTACGACAGTATGGCCGTGGTGCATCATGGACGGCATGCCAGGGCATCCAATCACCGGCTGGGCTGTGCTTTAGATCTGAATGATTTCAATTTTCCCGGGGTGGTGGATGGCACCCCCAACCCTATCAGCCGGGCTTTGCGGCAGTTTAACCGGAACGCCATGCACCGGTTGGACGCCCGTAATCTTCCATCCTGGGTCTACGACGCGGCCAAGCAGATCGGCTACCGAGTGCCCCAGGAGTGGTACTACTTCGGCTATCACACGGATTGGCCCCATTTTGATTGTGGTACCAAATAAGACTGTCCTGGCTGATTTCCTGGAAGGGTTGCGCGGCGACCCGGATCTCCAGGAGATTACCAGTTATTACCATTACCTTGCCCCGCAACCGGCGGATTACCACGGACCCGAGGTAGAACTACCCCCGGACCTCTGGGCGGCCCTTGAACGGCTGGGCATTGCCCGCCTCTACCGTCACCAGTTGGAGGCCCTGGCGGCCCTGCAGGCCGGCAAACAGATTCTGGTGGCCACCCCTACCGCCAGCGGCAAGACCTTAATTTACAATCTGCCGGTGACCGCCACCCTTTTACAGGACCCGACCGCGCATGCCCTTTACCTGTTTCCTCTCAAGGCCCTGGAGCAGGATCAGTTGAAAGCCCTGGAAGAACTGGCCGCCGCCCTGCCCTACCCTGCTTTCTCGGCGGCTATTTATGACGGTGACACCCCGATTGAAATGCGCAAGCGTCTCCGGGCCCGGCCGCCGCAGATATTGATCAGCAACCCAGATATGCTGCACATGGGCCTGTTGCCTAATCACCAAGCCTGGCCGGATTTTTTTGCCCGGCTGAAGTTTGTGGTGATCGATGAGGTCCATACTTACAAAGGCATCATGGGCAGTCACGTGGCCCAGGTTTTGCGCCGGCTGCGCCGGGTTTGCCAGTATCATGGGGCTTCCCCGCAATTTATCCTGTCCTCGGCGACGATTGCCAACCCGGAGGACCTGGCCCGGCTGTTAATCGGCCAGGAAGTGACGATTATCGCCGCCAACGGCGCTCCCCAGGCCGGACGCCATTTCCTGTTTCTCAATCCGACGCTCAGCGCTGCCCAAACCACCGCCCGCCTCTTTATTCAGGCCTTGCGCCATGGTCTGGCCACCATCTGTTTTACCCAGGCCCGGAAACTTACCGAGCTGCTGCATCTCTGGGCCTTGCGCCTGGCCCCGGAGCTAAAACGTCGCATCAGCTCCTACCGGGCCGGATTTCTGCCCGAAGAGCGTCGGGAGATTGAGCAGCAACTGGTCAGCGGTCGCATGTTGGGGGTAATTTCGACCAGCGCCCTGGAAATGGGCATTGATATCGGCGGCCTGGATGTTTGCCTGCTGGTAGGTTATCCTGGCACTATGGTGACCACTTGGCAGAGGAGTGGCCGGGTGGGCCGTCTGGGTCAGGACTCGCTGGTGGTCATGGTTGCCCAGCCCGATGCCTTGGACCAGTATTTTATCAAACATCCGGAAGAGTTTTTCTCCCGGCCGCTTGAGGCCGCGGTCCTGGATCCTAATAATCCCGTGGTAGTCAAGGCGCATCTCCTGGCCGCGGCGCAAGAAGTGCCCCTGGAGTTAAATCAGGAGCAGGCTTTTGCTCCGGATCGGGTGCGCGGCCTGATTGCCGAACTGGAGCGGGAAAACCAGTTGTTGCGCAGTGCAGCCGGGGAGACCTGGTACGCCCGTCACCGCTTTCCCCAGAAACAGATCAATATCCGGGGCGTAGGCGAAAGCTTTGCGATCTTCAAGGTCGGCAGCCGCAAGGCCATCGGCACCATCGATGGCCATCGGGCGTTGAAGGAATGCCATCCTGGCGCGGTCTATCTGCATAAGGCTAACTCCTACCTGGTAGAAAATTTAGATCTGGAGCGCCGTAATATCTGGGTCAACCGGGTGGAGCCGAGCTACTTCACCCGGATCCAGACCGACAAGGAGACAGAGATTCTGGAGGTCACCGCCAGCCGCCGCTTGGCCCACTTTATGGTCCGCACTGGCCACCTCAAGGTTACCGAACGCATCCTGGCCTATGAAAAACGCCGTCTTCACGGCCAGGAACTGCTAAGTATTATCTCCCTAGAGTTGCCCCCGCAGATCTTCGAGACCGTAGGCATGTGGTTTGAGATCGAGGATTTTATCAAGGCCGCAATTTACCAGCAAGGATTGCATTTTATGGGCGGCATCCATGCCCTGGAGCATGCCTTGATCAGCATGTTTCCACTGTTTGCCCTGGCCGACCGCAACGATATCGGCGGCATTTCTCATCCCTTCCATCCCCAGGTTGGCAAGGCCGCGGTTTTTATCTATGATGGCTATCCGGGCGGCGTCGGCTTGGCCTCCCGGGCTTATGAGATGGCCGAACCGCTGCTCAGCAAAACCAAAGAACTGATTGCTGAATGTCCCTGCGAAGAAGGCTGTCCCTCCTGTATCCATTCCCCGAAATGCGGCTCGGGTAATAAACCACTGGACAAAGTCGCTGCCCTGCAGATTGCCGAATTCATGCTGGGGCTGAGAGCCCTGCCAGCTCTCAAACCATCCCTGACTCAAGTCGCCGAAGCCCGCGCCCCGGCCCTCAGGGTAACCTCGACGGATTCCTGGCCCTGGGAAACACCTCACGGCATCGGCTTTCTGGATTTGGAAACGCAATTTTCGGCTGAAGAAGTGGGCGGTTGGAGCCGATGTCATAACATGAAGGTTTCCGTAGCGGTCCTGGGGGTGAGTCAGCAGGAGGACTGCGAAATCTATCTGGAACCAGATATCGATAAACTCTGTCTTCGTCTCCAGGAGCTGGATCTGGTGGTCGGGTTTAACCTGAAAAGGTTTGACTATCAGGTTCTGCAACCCTATACCACGGTGGATTTAGCCACTATTCCTACTTTTGACATTCTGGAGGATGTTCATCAAATCCTGGGTATTCGCCTATCTTTAGGCCACCTGGCCGAAAAAACCTTGGGGCAGGCCAAAAGCGGCGATGGCTTTTTGGCCCTTAAACTCTTTAAGGAAGGTCGGCTATCCGAACTGATTGCTTATTGCCAACAAGATGTCAGGCTCACCCGCGCCCTATTCGAATTCGGCGTGCGCCATGGACATCTGATTTATCAACACCGCCAGGGAGCCTTGGTTAGGTTTCCAGTGGATTGGACCAAGGCTCGGTTTTTCCCTTCAAGCAGCTAGATTTTCTTTGATATTTCTGACCTTTTGTTCTATAAGATCAAGGTGCTATAAAAACTTCAAAGAAAGGATTGAACCCTATGACCAGAAAATTAGTTCTTTTTTCCCTGATCGCGCTGGTGAGCCTTTATGGCCTGACCGCCACCATGGCAATGGCTGAGGTCAAAGTCGGTGACAACCTAGGAAACCTGCCATTCAGTAAACCCCTGACTCCTGAGGATCAGAAGTATTTAGGCCTGGCCCAGGATGCCCCCTTTACCCTGAAAGACGTCAATGCCCCTTGCGTGCTTCTGGAGGCCTTCAGCACTAATTGTTCGCATTGCTTTGCGCAGGCTCCGAAAATGAATAATCTCTATAACCTGGTAAGGCAGAATCCCAAGTTGGCCAACAAAATTAAATTTATTGCCATTGGTGGCAGTGACAATCAGTTTGCGGTCACTATGTGGCGTAAACAGCTCAAGATTCCTTTCCCGGTGCTGCCTGACCAGGATGGCAGTCTCACCAAAAAATTGAATATCCCAGGCACGCCCACTACCTTGCTGCTGGATAAATCTGGCAAGGTTATTTGGGTCCATATTGGCGCCTTTGAAAGTGCCGAAACCGCCTTTAAAGAGATCAAGTCTGCCGTTAGGTAGAGAAAGCTCGGGGTAGGCTACGCTGGGTATCCCACCCTGGCTTCAGTCACCCAAGGTAGGCAAAATTCTTAGGTATGGGTGTATAATTCAATGGAATTCAATTCGATCATGATTGCTACGGATTTTTCCGACTGTTCCGGAGCCGCCTTCCAGACCGCCCAGACCTTGGCCACGCGTTTTGAATCCAAGCTGATCCTCCTGCACGTCATCGACCAGAATTTTATCAACAAACTGATCCGTCACCACCTGTGCAGAAAACCGGAGACGTTAATAAAAAATTTGCGGAAGCAGGCGGAACAGGAATTTCTGGATTTTCTGCAGAAGTGGAACGCCAAAGGCCTGCAGGTGGATACTATGATCGCAGTGGGACTCCCCTTTCAGGAGATTGCCGTTAAGGCCCGAGACCTGGCAGTAGATCTGGTGGTGATGGGTGGCTTTGGCAGGAGGGGACGGCAACAGATTGACGAGGTTTTTTTTGGCTCCACCGCCGAAAAGGTGGTGCGGTTGCTGCCCTGCCCGGTATTGTGTATCCCCATGGGTCTGGAGCCGACTTTATAAGGGAAAATCCGCCTGGATTTTGAAGATTTGCCGGGCTGGCAGGCTATAAATTTCCTTGATCCCGGTTTGCATGGAGATCTCGGTTAAAATCTCCTCGATCTTCTCAGTGGAGGGGGCAATTACCGTAAACCAGATATTGTAGCGGTGCCGCCGCAGATAATTATGGGTGACCCCGGCATAGCGGTTCACCACCTGGACGAAATGCTCCATCTGCTCTTCCGGCACTTCCGCGGTGCACAGGGTGCTGGTGTAACCCAATTTCCGGGAATTGAAATTGGCCCCAATACGCCGGATGATCCCCTGATCATGCAGCCGCTGAACTCGTGCCAGGACCTCGGCCTCGGTCAGCCCCAATTTCTGCCCGACTTCGGCATAAGGCCGGGAGACGATGGGAAAATGCACCTGGATTTCGTTCAGAATCGCCCGGTCCAGATCGTCCAGGGCCTCATTTCCTTGCTGATTAGCTTTCCGGCTCATAGGCACATAACGGGTCCTCGCCCACCACGTCGCCGGTCAAGACATAGGCTCGGGCCCGACAACCGCCACAGACCCGGCGAAACTCGCAGCGGCCACATTTGCCGTGGTAGTCATTAACCGCCCGCAGGGCCCGGAACAATGGCGAATTAGAGTAGATTTCGGGGAACGGCGCCTCCCGGATATCCCCGGCCAACAGATCCAGATAACCGCAGGGCTGCACTTCGCCCCGATAAGAGACAAAGGCAAACCCCTGCCCCCCTAAGCAACCCCGGGTCATGGCCTCCATGCCGTGGCTGGTGACGGAAATGGTCTCACCGCGCGCCGCGGCCTCTTGCCGCCACAGTCGATAATACTGGGGCGCGCAGGTGGGCTTGAGGTGCAGCCGCCCTTCCCGCTGCCGGTCCAGCAGCCAGTGCAGGGTGGCCTCGTATTCCTCCGGAGACAGCAACTGGTCTTTGATCTCCTGCCCGCGGCCGGTGGGCACTAGCACAAAGACATGGTGAGCCGCGGCTTCCAGTCTCAAAGCCAAGTCGTAGACGGCCGGAAGCTCCAGACGATTCGCTCGGGTAATAGTAGTATTGATCTGGAAAGGCAGCCCGGCCTCCCGGCAGGCGGCGATGCCACCTAAGGCCCCCTCGAAAGCCCCCGGCACCTGGCGCAGCCGGTCATGGCTGGCGGCTTCAGCTCCATCGATGGAGATGCTGACCCGCTGGATGCCCGCCTCCTTAAGATCAGCGGCTATTTGAGGAGTCAGCAGGGTGCCGTTGACTGCAGCCACCATCCTGAGTCCCAGGCCGGTGCCGTAGGCTGCCAGTTCCAACAGGTCATCCCGCATGAGCGGCTCCCCGCCGGTAAGAATGACCACCACTTGGTCCATAGTGGCCAGATCATCCAAGAGTGCCCTACCCTCTTCCGTGGTCAACTCCCCTGGATACGGCCCCCGCCCCGCTGCAGCCCGACAATGGGCACAGGCCAGATTACAGCGCCGGGTCACCTCCCAGGCCAGAAGGCGTAGGGCAGTTATTCTTAATTCGTTGTGATTCAATGCCTTAACCATTTAAATTTTTAAATAAATATTAAATTATAGCGATAATTAAAATTTATTCCTCTAAATTTTCTGCTATTAATAATTCAATAGTTTTCTTTTTTCTAAACAATTTGTAGTTTTCGCCAGCCAAAAATAAATTTTCTAACTTAATAAGAACCTTTTCTCCAGGGCTTGATTCACCATTTTGCGAATCGGCCGCAGCGGATGGTCCTGGGGCACTCGAGCTTCCGGAGAAAGGTAGCTGAACATCGCTTGCTGTTGCACATCGTCACCCCGCATAGTCGTTGCCTCCGTATAAGATCTTGTTATCCTTGAGTATAGCACCTTTTGTGCTTTAAAGACAGCACTTTTTGGGGGTCTCAAGTAAAGAATTTTTCAACAGCCTGCTAGATAGAATGAGGCCTCTGTCACTAAGATTAATTTAGCTGTCTCAACTCATCTTTACTAAATAACTTATGTTCATTTTAATGCACTGCTTAGAAGTTCATATTTTCAAACATCACGTTCACAAAACTAAATAGAGATATAAATTATATTAACTGGTTTAGATCAATATGTTGTTAGCGTTTCAAATTGAAATTTTATGATCTTGAGGATGAGGGGGTGTTGAATTTATAAAACTGCGGTAATTATGAGTCTCGGTCGAGTGCGGAGTTGTATTGAGATTTCCCTGGTGAGTCAGATCGAAGGCCAAGCGGTCCCAGAACAGGACCAAGCCCATGCCCGGTGACGGGTATTTAAGTAAGGGGTTTTCATTTCTTAGAATTTTTTGATCCTACCGTATAAAAGATAAGGTCCTAGATCTAAATAGCCTCACCGGAACGGACAGAGATAAGGAAGGTGGGGGGTAGCTGAAGCCGATCGACTTACTAGTCTCTGGATCAGGTCAGACTATTTTCACCAAGCGGAATCCTACTACCTGAGGAAGATTCCGAAGGTTGGGCGGCGCATAAGAGCGGGCCGCGGCCCGGCAATTTTTGGCGCTGCTGAACCAAGAGCCACCCCGCACCACCCGACCAGGGCCAGAGGGAGGGCCGCTGGGGTCAGTCTGAGGCTCCGGCGGGTAGGGGCCGTACCAATCTTGACACCACTCGCCCAGGTTGCCATGCATATCGTAGAGGCCCCAGGCATTGGAGCGTTTTTGGGCCACGGGCTGAAGGCACCGATTGGAATTGCCGCAGTACCAGCCGATTTCATCCAGGGCCGGGTCAAGCTCGCAGTAAAGGCTGGTTAAATCCCCGTTAGCCAGGGCCATGGGGCTCCCGGCCCGGCAGGCGTACTCCCATTCGGCTTCGGTAGGCAAACGGTAAGTTCCTTCCTTTAAGGCCTGCAATTTTTTAATGAACTCCTGGCAATCCTGCCAGCTTACTCCTTCCACTGGTAAGTCCGCTCGGTCCTTGGCAAAAATGGGGGGATTATGGCCCATTAGGGCCACCCACTGACCCTGAGTCACTGGGGTGGTCTGTAGATAAAAGCTCCGGGAGATGGTTACCTCATGCTGGCTTTCATCATTACTTCGTCCTGCCTCAATTTCCGGACTGCCCATGATAAAGCTATCGGCCGGGATCAGGACAAAGGCCATGCCCAGGGAATTAACTACCACCTCAATTCCTCCTGGGACTGCAATTGCGGAGGGGGGAACCTCTTCCGCTTGGGGTACTTCAGCGCTAATAAACCGATCTTCGGGTGGAGAGATAGAAACCTCCTCAGACAGCGTTACTGTTGGGGTAGGGGCTAAATCTCCTCTGGCCTCTGATGTCGCGGCAGTTGGCGCCCCCCTCTTCCGGGCAATTTCGGCGCTCCTCACCTGAGGCTCAGGAGAGATTGACCCCTTCTCGACCTCAAGTTCTTCAGGGATTGGGGTTACTGGAGGAGAAATAGCTTCCTCCTGGACTACTTTGGTTGAAATAATCTGAGGATCAGGTAGAGAAATTGACGCCTCCCCAGGAGCTGCCACTGGTGGGGTGGTTGGGAAATCCGCCCGGGCCTCTGAGATCACCGAAGCCGATGTAGGGTCCGCCTTCGGCATCACCTCGGTCAGAGGCGAAGACGGGTAATCCTCAAGAATGCTTAGTACCTTAGAAAAAAACGGCTTTTGTTTCTCTTTTCCTTTTTTAATCATGGTCTCACTCAGAATCTGCCTTGATGCGTTGGAGGGCTTTATTCAGATCGTTACGATTCTCGTAGCCGCCGACCAGCACTCGATGGGTCAGATACCCCTGGTTATTTTTAGTGTTTAACACTAGATATCGTGCACCACGTTGACTTAGATAAGAGAGTGCGGTTTGCAAAGAGGACATCGAAGAATAACGGCCATAAGCTGCATAAAACAAGTTCTCCCGTAAAATGATCGTCTGGTCATCGGGATTTATTTTAGGAATATTCAATTTTTGCCCCGTAATAATCAGGTCCTCATTGATGGTCTCAGGATTGGCCAGCAGGATGGCCTCCAGACCCAATTCCTCGTTTTTCGGGTAGAAATTAGAGGCGATCCTAGTCAGGTTATCATTTGGTTTGACTTCAACCTGCTCGGGCCTTTGAATGGAATCGGCGGCTACTGGGCCTGATACTGATGTCGGATTCTCAGCCTTTGCGACTACGGTCTCCGTGGTGGAAGAAGTCGATCCCGCCAGCCCCGACGCAGATCTTTTCTCAGAGAGGATGGCATGGGACGGCCTTGTCCCTGATTTGGGTAACCCTGGTTCCAGTGGTTTCGGGTTTAAGTCTCCCTGAAGCTTGCCAGCCGGCTTATGCGGAGCCATCTCCGTCTCTTTATCATGGACGGTCGCGGGGGCGGCTCTAGTCGCCGGGTTCGAGGTCAAAGGCGCCGGCTCCGAAACTGAAGGTAAGGGTAATTTACTTGCAACATCAACCCTGTCAGACTCTTTCCGGATATGTTGCTGATACCAACCGGTTTGGCCCAGACCTAACCCGATGATCAAAAAAACCGCACCGGCGGCCAGAGGAATCAACCATCTACTAGCCTTCTTCATCCCAAAATACTTAGACGAAGCCTTGGGGGTAAAGATGATATCAGTGAGCAGTGCTTCATGGGATTTTTGCAAAACCCGGCGATTGACCTTTTTTAAATCCTCGGTCATACAACTCAACAGGGCGTTGTCACAAAGCTGGTTGATGCGGCGTGGAACTCCACTGGTCAACTGATAGAGTAATTGTTCACCTTGAGGTTCAAAAACGGCAGTGAAACTTGATCCCACCCTCTGCAAGCGATGATCTATGTAAGCTTTGGTCTCAGCTGGGCTTAAAGGGGATAAAAAGCGGCTGATATTAATGCGTTGCCGAAGCTGGCGCATCTCCGGACGGTTTAAATTATGGCTCAGTTCATACTGCCCGACCAACAAAATTTGCAACAGTTTGCTGTCTGGAACTTCAATGTTCGAGAGCAGGCGGACCTGCTCTAGACTATCATCAGGAAACAGATGGGCTTCATCCACAATCAAGATATAATCTTGACCTTGATTCCGGGCCGCAATTAAGGCCTCTTTTATCTGTTCCATGAGTTCCAGGATATTTTCCTGCCTGTCGCTAATTCCTATTTCTCTGGCAATAAAATGGAGAAGATCAAGATAGCTGGCCAGAGGGTTGGAAATCAGAATGGGCCGGACCGAATCTGGCAGCCGGTTCAGGAAGCTATTGATCAGCATGGTCTTCCCAGTACCCACATCGCCACAGACAATGGCCAGCCCCTTTCTCTCCTTCACAAAATATAACAAGGCCGCCAATACTTCCTTATGGTCCTCGGAGAGAAAAAGGAAACGCTGATCTAAATTATTTTCAAAAGGAGAATCGGAAAAGCCAAAATAATCGTTGTACATGACCAATCATTCCAAAATTTATTAACATAGTACGTTTATAAAAATTAACAATCTAGCTTGATCCACTCTGAACCTGATTTTAATGAACCATTTTCCGGGATAGATTATGGGGATAGAATGACATAACCGCATTCTTTTTAAAATATATGCATAATTTATACCAGAGCCTCTCTGTATTATCATTAGCTGGAACCTTATGTTTGTCATGCGCCTGGCCCGGGCCATACCGGCTGCCCCTGCATCCCGGGCCGGGTAACTTCATTTAAGCCCCTGCGGTTAGGGACTGGGCAGTTATATTCTCATTTCAAGTTAGAATAAAGAGGAATCCACCTTCTAAAAATGGCGGCAGGCCAGAGGCCTTGAAGCTGGCTACCCCCGTTTTTGCCCCCTGGAGTAGAACCTGAGTTGGCCGCCGCGTAGCTTAGGATAAATATTTCCGGCGGGATTATGCAAGCGATTTCGGTTGGAACCGCTAGCACCTTCGCTCCCCTCGAAATCGTCCAGCCGACCTGGCTGGCGCTACCTCACCGGCCGGGAACAGGGAAGCCAGGCATTGGCTAGCAGCTTGAAGTATTCGCTGGTTCTTTTATTGTCAACCCTCCCCAGAGACCTAAGAATAATCCTATCTCTATACAACCTGCCCAGGACCTTCTGAATTCCAATTTTCTGGCCTCAGGGCTTGATGATAGCATCGAAAAGCTTTTCCGCCCTTTGTTGGTCATATCGCCGCAACTCACTTACTGCTTCCAGAGCGGCGCGGCGATTACCGGAGAGGTAATAGGAAAAAGCTAAATTATTCCAGGCCTCGGCATCATCAGGCCTGAGCCGCAGGGCCTCCCGGCAAGCTTTAATTGCCTCTGGGTAACGGCCCAGTTTTACATAGGCCACACCCAAATTGTTCCAGGCGGCAACATAATCCGGCTTAAGGCGCAGGGCCTCCCGATAAGCCTTGATCTCCTCACGGTAACGGCCCAGATTTCCGTAAGCTACACCTCGCTTGTACGAGGCCTTGGCAGCATTAATTTTAAAGCGTAGGGCTTCCTGGAAAACTTCCACCGCCTCGCGGTAACGGCGCAGGTTCCCATAAGCAACGCCAATATTATACATGGCCTCGGGGTAATCCGGCTTAAGGCGCAAGGCCTCCTGGTAAGCCTCGATCTCCTCGCGGTAACGGCCCAGTTTTCCATAGGCCGTGCCGAGGCTATACCAGGCCAACTCGTTACCCGGCTCGGCCTGGGTCCAGCGCCGGCTACAGGTCAGCAGGGCCTGCCAGTGCTGGGCTTTGGTCAAGGTCGATACCTGGTTTTCCCAGTTTTCTTGCAGTCTGGCCATTGGTCTCGGAAGGCCGGCCACTCTCTCCCCGACCTTGACAGTTTGGTCGAGGGTTTTGAGTTTAGTGACCTCATCGATCCATTCCACCGGCACCGCGTGGTTCATGCCTTGGCTGTCCCTTAGGTCAAAGTTGTTAATCCCTACCAGCTCCCCGGCAGCATTGAACAGACCGCCGCCGCTGGAGGCAGGCGAAATAGCGGCAGTGGTCTGGATCAGTGGGGGCGGGCCGCCCAACCGTTTAAAAACAATCCCTTCCGACAGGGAAAGTTTCACCCTCCGGAGCACGCCCACGGCATAGACCGGTTCGCCCACCTTGAGCCTGGCTGCTTGGCCCAGACGGGCCGGTGGAGCCGCCAAGCCGGGGACCGAGAGCAGACAGAGATCTCGATCAGCGGCGGCGGCGGTCAAGAAGGCCGGGGTGGCTTTCAGGCCCTGGCCCACCGTGAACCTAAATCCGGCCCGGACCACATGATAGTTGGTGATAATGTCGCCGGACGGCAGCATCACCCCACTGGCCAGACTCACCTGTTGCCCTTTCTGGTCGTAGGCCCTGACCACCACCACCGAGTCTTTCACCTGCTCATAGACCTGGCTGGCGGTCAGCGCCCATGCCGCGGGCGGCAGCAACGCCAGTATCATCAAGCTCGGGACCACCCATTTACCCCAGACTGCCACAGATGACCGCATTGATTTTCCTTTTTGCGTTCCCAAGTGCAATTTGGAAACGAGTTGAAAATACAACGAGTGTCCCTGTTACTGGGAGTGAAGGGGGGTTGCCATTCGGTCTCCCCCTTCATCTTTTGCCTGTCAGTTACACCCATTGTTTATCCTCACTAAGGGGTTTTCCACATCAATCCGACAACCTTACCTGCCAAACCTTCAGTCCACCCTATTTATTTGTCTAACCTGAAAGCCCTTTCTTCTGAGAAAATCTTTTGCATCCTGAGGCCGGAAATCCCTCCTCCTTCCCCCCCGTTCACATCCCAGAAGTTCATATCCATTCGCAAACTCGTTGGCCCAGGATACGATTAACATGATTGGATAAGATATATCGTCGACAATGACTTCATATTTCCTAGGTTTCCTTCTATTAGGAACCCCTTCGTCATCGATCCGGCGCGCCGCCTGCCGTATGTGGTCTTGTGTGATATTTTCGGGAATCATCGGCACCCTCCTCAAATAAAAATCCCCGAGTGCTGTCAAGGGACCCGGGCGATCCCTTCTTTCAACTCGTTCCCAAGTGCAACTTGGGAACGACTTTAATCCTGTCTATTATTGGTGCGTCCTACCCGCAAAATA
>JAFDGA010000004.1:161031-178395 GCA_019309545.1 Deltaproteobacteria bacterium | reverse complement strand
TCCGGTAGGGGCGGTGACCTCCATGTGGCGGCGGCCCAACGGCCTGTTAGTGGGCCGCCAGCGCATCCCCCTGGGGGTGATCGGCTTCATCTATGAGTCGCGGCCCAATGTCACCGTGGATGCCGCGGCCTTGTGCCTCAAAAGCGGCAACGCCATCATCCTCAAGGGCGGCAAAGAGGCCATCCGGTCCAATCTGATCTTGGCCCGGATCATGGCACAGGCCCTGGAAGAGGTAGGAGTGCCGGCGGCGGCGGTGCAGGTGGTCCCCACCACCGAACGGGAGGCGGTCACCGAACTGCTCAAGCTGGATGAGCTGGTGGACCTGATCATCCCCCGGGGCGGCGAGGGGTTGATCCGGTTTGTGGCGGAGAATTCCCGCATCCCGGTGCTTAAGCATTACAAAGGGGTCTGCCATATCTTCGTCGATGCGGACGCCGATCTGGACATGGCCGAAGAGATCTGCTTTAATGCCAAGGTGCAGCGCCCCGGAGTTTGTAACGCCATGGAGACCATGTTGGTGCACGAGGAGATTGCTTCCCGATTTCTACCCCGGATGTTTGGGCGTTTCCGCCAGGCCAACGTGGAGCTGCGCGGCTGCTCCCGGACCCGGGAGATCGACCCCCAGGTCAGACCGGCCACTGCCGCGGACTGGCCGGAGGAGTATCTGGACCTGATTCTGGCCGTGCGGGTGGTTCCCGATATGGACGCGGCCCTGGATCACATTGCCCGCTACAGTTCCAACCATACTGAAGCCATTGTTACCAAAGATTACGATAATGCCCAGCGCTTTTTAAATGAAGTTGACTCCTCGGTAGTTTTAGTCAATGCCTCGACCCGCTTTAATGATGGAGGGGAATTGGGGCTGGGGGCCGAAATCGGCATCAGCACCTCCAAGCTGCATGCCTTTGGGCCCATGAGCCTGGAGGAGTTGACCACCACCAAGTTTATTGTTTACGGTTCGGGCCAGATCCGACAGTAAAGGAAAGCGGTGCGCCTGGGACTATTCGGCGGCACGTTTAATCCCATTCATTACGGGCATCTGCGCTCCGCGGAGGAGATCCTGGAGTCACTGGCCCTGGACCGGCTGTTATTTATTCCCGCCGCCCAGCCACCCCATAAGGATAGCGGAGGCATAACCCCCTTTGCCACCCGCCTGGAGATGACCCGCCTGGCAGTCGAGGGCCATCCGGTCTTTGAGGTCTCGGATATCGAGGGCCAGCGGCCGGGCCGATCTTATTCCATTGAAACCCTGCGGCAGTTTCGGGAAAGCCATGGCGCGGCGGCGGAGATTTTTTTTATTCTGGGCCTGGATGCCATCCTGGAAATCAATACCTGGAAAGATTACCGCCAGTTATTTACCCTGTGCCATTTTGTGGTCTTAGACCGGCCCGGCTCCGAGCGGCAGCAACTGGCCAGCGTACTCCAACAAGAAGTCCATCCCCAGTTCCGCTATCAGGCAGAAGTGGATGCTTTTCTGCACCCTTCAGGTTACCAAGTGTTTTTTCGCCGCACTACTCTCTTAGATATCTCCTCGACCCGCATTCGCCGACTGGCGGGCCAGGGAAAATCTATCCGTTACCTCTTGCCGGAAGCGGTCAGAAGATATATATTACTTAATAAATTATATCTATAAAGGAGATGGGGAAACCTCTGAAGGGAATAAAAGCAACTGCCGGCAACAAAGTCCAGTTCTGTGCCCAGAGCTTGGTGGAAAAAAAGGCCCAAGACCTGGTAATTTTAGATGTTCGGTCGTTGTCGTCTTTTACTGACTATTTTATTATCTGCTCCGGTAACTCTCGTCGCCAGGTGGTGGCCCTGGCTCAGCACCTGGAAGAGGCATTGCGCCGACTTGGAGAAAAACCGTTAGGTATTGAGGGCCTGGAAGAAGGACAATGGGTGCTATTAGATTATAATGATGTAATTATCCACATCTTTTCTCAGCCCATGCGGGAATTTTATGATTTAGAAAATCTGTGGGCGGAGGCGCCCCGCCAGTTCCTAGAAACTGGTCTGACTTCTGAAACGCAGTCAGTTGGTGACTATCGGGCTTAAAGGGCGGCGTTGATTCCAGAGGAGATATTTATGCCCAGATCAATCTGGGGAAAGAAGCTCTGCATTGGTTTTACGGTCATCTGTTTTATTACCTCTTTCTCCACCACTCCTGCCCGCAGTTTTTTTGGCGACTTAACCATTGAAAAAGAAAAACAATTGGGGGAAGAGTTTTTTCTCCAATTACAGCAATATTTTAATATTATCCGGGATCCGTTTTTGAATTCTTATCTCAACGCTGTCGGACAGAAATTAGTTCAGCAGGTAGGTCCGCAACCATTTAGGTATCATTTTTCCATTATCAAGGATCCCTCCTTGAATGCCTTTGCCGTCCCCGGCGGCTATGTCTTTATCAACACCGGTCTGCTCCTGTTGATGGATAACGAAGATGAGCTGGCCGGGGTAATCGCCCATGAAATTACTCACATTCATGCCCGCCATATGGCCAAGCGCATGAAAAAGGCGACGTTCACCAGTATCGCCTCGCTAATCGGGGGACTGGCGGCGGTACTGATGGGCGGCGCCGCCGCTGGACCATTGTTGATGGGTACTCAGGCCGCCAGTGAGTCGGTGATGCTGAAATACAGCCGGGATGATGAGCGGGAAGCGGATACCCTGGGATTTAAATGGATGACCGAGGCTGGTTACAATCCTCGAGAAATGGTAGCCATATTTAGCAAGATGACCCGCCAGCGCTGGTTCGAGGGTGCCGAAATCCCTATCTATTTAAAGACTCACCCGGAAATGGAGGCTCGGATAGTTCGGCTATCCTACCTGATCTCGACCCATAATATGACCGAACGCACCTCAGGGACAAGTCCGGCGTTTACCTATTTCAAGCTGCGCTTAAGAGCCTTATGTAATAATCCGAACCAAATGCTGCGGGACCTTAAACGCCGCTTGGCCAAAGATCCGGGTAATGTTCCAGTCCTGTATTGCCTGGGACTGATCTATCAGCGGTTAGGCCGACGTCCCGAAGCAATAGCTGCCTATAAGGCGGCCTTGGCTCGGGATCCACAAAATAGAATGATTAAGCGGGACTTGGCCATTTTATATTATGAAAACAACCAGACGGCAGCGGCCCAGTCCCAACTCGAGGAACTCCTACAACGCAATTCCCAGGATGAGGTAGCCCTGTTTTATTTGGGCCGCATCAAACAGGACCAACACCGTTGGGATGAGGCTCTGGCTTTGTTTGAGAAGGTTCATGGTCTCAACCCGACTTTCTCGGAAGTTTACTACAACTTGGGAACCATCTATGGCGAAAAAAAGCAATTGGGACAGGCCCATTATTATTTAGGGTTGCATAGCTGCATGGCCAAAGATCTCCCTACCGCCCTTTTCCATTTCCGTAAAGCCCTTAACTATATGGGTCCGCGTGAACGTTATTATCGAGAAGCTAAGCAACAAGTGGCCCGTCTGGAAAAGATGCGGGTACGGGTCCATTAAAGGGTGGAACAGGTTCCCACCCGGTTCAATAGTAGAGTTTAAGATTTCCGGGCTCCTGGCCGAAGGTTTAACTTTATGCCGATCTACGAATATCAATGTCAAAAATGTAAGCACATTTCAGACTTTTTGATCCTCAATCGTCAAGAACCTCTTACGCCGATCTGCCCCCGGTGCGGCGGTCAGGAAATGGTGCGGATCATGTCCCGGTTCCGAGCCCGCCTCTCTGAGGAGACCCGGATGGAACGCCTGGCCGATCCGTCCCGCCTGGGGAGATTGGATGAGAATGACCCCCGCAGTATGGCCAAATTCATCAAAGAGATGGGACACGAAATGGGAGAAGACATCTCTCAGGACGAAGTTGACCAGATGGTGGAAGAGGCCATGGAGGCAGAGGGCGGGGACTCTGCCGCAGGCCTGGATGATTAATTCGGCGACACCTAGAAAAGATTGTTGCCAATAAGTTTTTAAAAGTACCCTTCCCAAAACAGAGCCGGGCATTTCCTAGGGGCGGCCGACGATAGCCGCTTTGCTAGTTCGTGGCGTAAGCCGGGATGGCTTGTTAACTGTCTGGGGTTTTTTAGCAGTTTTAGCAGTGGTGGTGGTGGTGTCCGGTTTGGACCTGGTGACCACCCGCGTCTTGCTACTAGCGGCCGTCGGCTTTTTATCCGAGGGGACCGCCTTGGCTTTGTGAACGGGTCTGGCTTTCTTGGCCTTCCCCGGCTTGGAGGGCGAGAAATCAAGGCTGTTTTGGAAGGGGAAGGCCTTAGCCGTTGATTCTTTGGCCGCCCCTTTTTTTGCCGGCGCTGCGGTCCGATTTGGTTTTATCTGGTTAGATACGGAAGTGGCCATCGGCGCAGGTTTAGAAGCAGAAAAGGCGTCGGGTTGTTCTGATTGGCCAGCGGGAACCATTGCACCATTGATGACCGGTGGCGGCAACTGTTTGGGATTCATCAGTTCTGCCCTGAGGAACCCCAAATTATGTAACCATCGGTAAAGATCGCCGCGTCCGACCAGAACCCCCAGAATAAATACCCAGATCAGCACCATCAGGAATCCCAGGCCGGTAACCAGTGCCTGCTTAAGCCCCAGGGTTATTTTTCTGCCCTCCTTGGCTTTGGGCGGCTGTGGCTTTTTACTCCTTGCGGTTGCCATGCTCTCCTCCCTTACATACTCTCCGGAGCCTCTACCCCTAGTAATTTCAGGCCTTGGGCCAACACGGTTTTGATGCCTTGTACCAAAAACAGACGCGCTTGGGTCAACTCCTCAGACTCAGAGATAAACCGGTGTTTATAATAGTAACTGTGCAATTGGGCCGCAAGATCGGTGAGAAAGAAAGTGATGCGATGGGGTTCCAGGAATTGCGCGGCGGCCTCAACCACATCCGGATAACTGGCTAATAGTTTGATCAGGGCGATCTCTTCCGGTAGGGTTAACAGCTCAAGGTTGGCATTACTGAGATTTTCCAAGGAGATGCCCCGCTCTGTGGCAATGCGGAATACACTGGCCAACCGGGCATGAGCATATTGAACATAATAAACTGGGTTTTCCGCGCTCTGTTGCTTGGCCAAATCCAAATCAAAGTCCAGGTGGGCGTCAGACCGCCGACTGAGAAAGATAAAGCGGGCCGCGTCCTTACCGACTTCGTCCATCACTTCCCTCAGGGTAACGAAAGTCCCGCCCCGGGTGGTCATGGCTATTGGTTGACCCTGACGCAGCAGACTGACCAGTTGCACCAGGATTACTTTCAGGAATTGTTGGTCAGTTCCCAAGGCCTGTACCGCGGCCTGCAGGCGCGGCACATAGCCATGATGGTCGGCCCCCCAGATGTCTACCACCAAATCAAAGCCTCGCTGGATTTTATTCCAGTGGTAGGCTACATCCGAGGCGAAATAAGTAGTGGCCCCATTACGTCGCCGTACCACCCGGTCTTTTTCATCCCCAAAGGCCGTGGCCTTAAACCACAATGCTCCCTCGGCTTCATAGAGATAGCCCTGCTCCTGAAGAAAGGCCAGGGCGCGCTCCAGGCTGCCATCCTGAAAGAGCTGGGCCTCGCTGAACCAATGATCGAAGTGGACGCCGAAGTCATCTAGATCCCGCCGGATTTCCTCTAAAATTACTCTACCAGCATATTCCCCCAGGGCCTGCAACTCCTCCTCCGAGGGTTCCCCCGGCGGCAAGCGGTCATAAGAAGCCTGATATTGTCGGGCCAACTCGATAATGTAATCGCCCTGGTAACAGGTGTCGGGAAAATCTACTTCCTGACCTTCCAACTGCCGCAGCCGCAGATAGAGCGACAGGCCCAGGGTGCGCATCTGGGTGCCCACATCATTGACATAATATTCCCGCTCCACCTGATAGCCGCAGGCGGCCAGGATGTTGGCCAAGGCATCCCCGAGGGCCGCGCCTCGGCCATGGCCAATATGCAGAGGACCGGTGGGATTGGCGCTGACAAATTCAACCTGCACCTTTTGGCCACGCCAATAGTCGCAGGTGCCGTAGGTTTCTCCGTCCCGGCAGATGTCGTTAAGCACCTGATACCAGTAAGGCTCATGGATAAAAAAATTGATAAACCCGGGACCAGCGATTTCCACCCGATCCAGCATGCCTTCCGGCGGGTCCAGGTGTTGGATGATGATTTCTGCCACCTGCCGGGGCGGTCGCCGGATCCCAGCCGCCAAAATCATGGCCACGTTAGTGGCATAATCCCCGTGTTCGGTAATCTTGGGAACTTCAATCTGCACCGCTGGAATCTCCGCCAGATTTAAGACCTCGGTGGACCGGGCCTTATTCAGGGCCTGAGTAATAACGCGGGCCAGTCGCCTTTTCATGCTCATCTTAGCTCAGGATTGATCCCTTCTGCAGAACTATTTTTTTTCGGGTGATTCAACGGTCTTATCTTCGCTGACCGGTTCTTTGACGGAAACATCCCGAGTATAATCCGAGCAATAGGTGCCGGTAAATGAAAATTTTTTCTGACAGGTTTCCCGCCATGCACAGGTTAAACAGATTAACGGTCCTTTGATCTCTTGCTGGTCTTTCATAGACTTACTCACCTAAAAAACGCCGGGGATTGCTGTTCCCCAACAGACAATAGATTTCATAACTGATCGTTCCGGCCCAGGCGGCCAGTTCATCACCGGTAATCCGGTCGCCCTGGTCCGCCCCCAAGAGGGTGACCGGATTGCCTTCCCGCACTCCCGGGATATGGGTTACTTCAACCATGGTCAGATTCATGCAGACCCGGCCGCGAATCGGCGCCCGCTGGCCCCTGATCAGCACTTCTCCCCGGTTGGATAAATGGCGGCTGTAGCCATTGCAGTAGCCCACCGGCAAGACCGCCATCAGGCTCTCGGCCGGGGTAGTAAAAGTGCAACCGTAACTGATACTAGAGCCCGGCGGCAGGCGCTTGAGCTGCAAGATTTCAGTGGTCAGGCTCATCACCGGCCAAAGCGTTACCGGGGGTTGACGCTCCGGGGCCGGCGGGGAACCATAGAGCATGATTCCGGGGCGCACCATGCCCAGATGCGCGGCGTCCACTTCCAGGCAGGCGGCACTATTGGCTATATGGCTTAGAGGTAGCGACCAACCGTTGTCCCGGGCTTCCTGCAGCAAGCCATTAAACCGGGCCAGCTGTTGCAAAGTATATGTTTTATCGGCCTGATCAGCTACCGCAAAATGAGAGATCAACCCCATCACCTGCAATTCCGGAAAGCCCCGCAGCCAGTCCAAAAAGCCTTGGGTATCCGCCGGGGCCAGCCCCAGCCGTCCCATGCCAGTATCGACTTTGAGGTGAAGGCGAACCTGTTTCCCCTGTTGGCGGGCCTGAGCGGCCAGGGCTTCAACGATATCCCGTCGGAAGACCACCACCTCCAGGTTATGGGCAACCGCGACCGCGGCATCGCTGGGCAACAGGCCCATGAGCAACAGGATGGGGGTGTTAATTCCGGCCTGGCGCAGCGCCATAGCCTCGCTTAAATAGGCCACCCCTAAATAATCCACCTGTTCAGCTACCAGGGCACGGGAAATTGGCACCAAACCATGCCCATAGGCATCTGCCTTGACGACCGCCAACATTTTTACTCCATGGCCGCAGTAAGCCCGAAGCTGGCGGTAATTATGGCGAAGCGCGGCAAGATCGATGGCCAGATTAATCATCACAATTATATTATTTGGTGAATTTAAAAGGTTAATTTGAAGGGAGGGTCACGGGACCGCAGGCCCTCGCCCTCCTCTCCAGTTCCCTCTCACCCCCTTAAGGGCTTAGAGGAAAAGAGTTCCGCCAGGCCGCTTGAGCTCCCTGCTCCATAAAATGTTGATGTTTTATGTTAGATCGAAAAATCGGAGTCAATCAGCCTTGCCGGTCAGACCAGAGTGAGCCAACTCGGCCTGAAGTTGCGCATCTTGCTCTTCTATCCGGCTGACCAAGTCCTGTTTATGTCTTATCAGAATGTCTCGCAAACGCTCATCACTCAAGGCCAGAATCTGAGTGGCCAAAATGGCGGCATTGCGGGCCCCGGCGGTGCCTACTGCCATGGCGGCTACCGGCACTCCGGCCGGCATCTGCGCCGTGGCCAGCAAGGAGTCCCAACCCTGCAAAGGTGAACCGGCCAGCGGCACTCCGATGACCGGCAAAATGGTCTCGGAGGCTATCACCCCGGCCAGGTGGGCGGCTGCCCCTGCCGCAGCAATCAACACTTTAAGGCCGCGGGCACTAGCCTGCCGGGCATAATTCTGTACCCGGGCCGGCGAGCGGTGCGCCGAAGCCACCGTCACCTCGTAGGCTACGCCCCAGTGGTGCAATAGCTGTGCGGCGGCCGCCACCTGCGGCCAGTCCGACCCGCTGCCCAAGATAATTCCAACCTGCGGCTCTGTTGCGGTCATAATTAAATGGCTAATCGGTTCTTTGGAATTGGCTATTAATACCAGCGGGCCAGAGTGAGCACCGCCTCCACATAGGCATCGGAGGGGTTATAAGCGTGAATGGCCCGACTCCAGGTGTTTGGCTGCTGGTTTTTGAAACCGGCCCGCTTTAGATAATTGGCAATGCAGAAAATCGCGTCCGCATCGCAGAACACATCGATCTGACCATCGTCATTGCCATCCTGACCACAACGCAGCAGGCTGGAAGGCAGAAACTGGCAGTAGCCAAAAGCCCCGGCCCAGGAGCCTTTCAGGCTGAACGGATCCTGGCGATTCTGCTGGCAACAGATTAAGAAGGTCTTGAGCTCCCGCCGGGCCCAAGCGGCTTTACTCTTCAGACGGCTGCTCAGCCGGGGGGCCAGAGCTAAATTCTGAATGACCTCCGGGGAGTCCATCACCGCCAAGGAGGCAAAGACATTGAATACCGGATAACGGCCAGTAACCTGTCCCAGATTGGTCTCTACCGTCAGGATGGCGACGATGACCTCTTTGCTCACCCCAAAGGCATTTTCGGCTTGCTGCAATGATTCAAAATGTTTATTTAAATAGCTCCGGCCCCGGTCCACTACTTCAGGCCGCATGAAATGCCGATAATCAGCCCGGCGCTCTTTTTTCAAGTAGGCGATTTTATTGACTACATTGGGCAGAAACTCGACCCGCTCATCCTGAAAAATCTGGGTGATATAATCCCGATCAAAACCATCATTAATCAGGTCGTATTTTAAATCCACAAACGCTATCGGCAAACCACTGCTTTGGGCGAAAACCGAAGTAGCCAGAAGCAACATTAAGCTTAAGACTACCTCCCCCAATCTTTTTGCCATCACCCCTCCAGGTTCGCTAAATGGTCATAAGCTACTCTGTTTCCGGAGCTTTGTCAAGCACCACCCTTACCATTCGAGGAATTCCGCTGAAAATCGTCATCCACATTTTATCGAAGGAAATATTTATTACTCAGGCCATCAATTAAATTAATGGGGATGAGAAAAAACGGCTCCCAAACCTACTCCCTCAACCCCTTAAGGGGGAATTGGGAGGGGAGCTTGAGGGGAGAGCCGGAGGCCGGCGGTCCCCCAGTTCTTCCCTTAAATTATCCTGTTAAATCCTCCGAGTGGTAACCCCGATAGCCTTCATTTAACTTTTCCGAAAATCCTCACATTACTATATGCTCTCCTGATTTTGCCCTTCCTTTAAAAAAATTCTTGCCAAAAGATAAGTGATCATAGTATAGGTTGTTGGGGGAGAAGTAATTAAGACAGATTTGATCTGTTTCTCTAATTAAGGGGGGAGAATGATGATCAGACCGCGGTCATTGTACGGAATAATGATTCTGGTCTGGTTGCTGGCTGGCTGTTGCGGTCACCGGACGCCAGTAGTCCATACCACCTTAGACTATCAACCTGTACCGGATCAGGAGGAGGAAGTTCGGTCAGAACCTGAGTCCGAACAAGAGTTAATTAAACAGGTGCTTAGTCAGAACGGCTATCACCGGCAAAGAGTAAAACCAACTATATTACTGGTCACCAAAAAGACTCGTAAGCTTACCCTTTACTATGGTACGACTCCGATCCGGACCTACCCGGTGGTTCTGGGTGCCAACCCCAAAAAGGACAAGTTGTGTCAAGGGGACATGTGCACTCCCGAAGGGGTCTACCATGTGGTATGTAAATATCCCCATGAGCGCTGGAACAAATTTATTCTCTTAGACTATCCCAATAATCAGAACTGGCTTAAATTTGCACGGGCCAAGAAACGGGGGCAAATATCGCCTCTGGCCAGTATCGGGGGTGAGATCGGTATCCATGGCACCGATGACGACCTGAGGAACATCATTGGAGAAAACTGGACGTTTGGCTGTATTTCCCTGCAAAACCACCATCTGGATGATATCTATCCTTTGATTAACGAAAAGACTCTGGTAGTGATTAAAAAGGAGTAACTCTATCTGACCCCCCAAAAATCGATGGCCCGGGATGATCCCGGGCCTTAAAAATTTGCGGGCGGGATGCTGTTCAGAAGCGCCAGCCTGGGGGAGACGGGCCGCTTATCATTTGTTAAACCTCGAAAAAATCCAACCTGATTAATATATTTTCAGGCAGAAATCTTACAGTCCTAGGGAATCTCCAGGCTGACAAACAGGGTACGTCCCTGCCGTTTGATCAATAGACGGGCTACAGCCCCCTTCTTCAGTCCGCTAATGGCTTTGTGGTAGTCCTTCTGTCTCTTAATTTTGGTAGTATTTATCTCCATAATCAGGTCGCCCGGTCGAATTCCGGCCTCGGCCGCCGGACTGCCTCGCTCCACCTCCAGCACTACCACCCCAGTGGTGTCTCGGAGGCGGAACCGTTGGGCAAGTACCGGGGTCAATTCTTGAACCACCATGCCCAACTCGGACTCCGGAGTTTTAACTTTTGATTCTTTGGCCTGCTGCTCATCTTTGAGTTCCCCTATAACAACCGAAACGGTCTTTTCTTTACCCTGGCGAATAACCTTTAATGTTGCCTTGGTGCCAGGAGTGGTATGAGCGACCAGACGAGGCAATTCGTGCATTTCTTTAATTTCCTGGCCATTATATGCTACAATGATATCACCGCGTTGAATCCCGGCTTGAGCAGCAGGCGAGCCTGGATTGACTTCGGCCACCAAAGCTCCATAGGGTTTGGCCAGGCCAAAGGATTTGGCCAGACTGGGGGTCACAACTTGGATGTGCACCCCGAGCAGACCCCGGGTTACCTTGCCTTTGGCTTTAAGCTGAGGGATAACTTCTTTGGCAATACTGCTGGGGGTGGCAAACCCAATTCCCTGACCGGTGGCTAGAATTGCGGTGTTGATCCCGATCACTTCGCCGTTCAGATTGAGTAAAGGGCCGCCACTGTTACCAGGATTAATCGAGGCATCGGTCTGCAGGAAATCGTCATAGGGCCCGGCCCCAATGACCCGGCTTTTGGCGCTGATGATGCCCTGGGTAACGGTGTGGCCTAGGCCAAAGGGATTGCCCACTGCCAGCACCCAATCCCCGACCCGAACCGAGTCGGAATCTCCCAAAGTAAGAACCGGTAAGTCATGGGCGGCAGAGGAGAGCTTGATCAGGGCCAGATCGGTCTTTGGATCCCGACCTTTGATGGTGGCGGCGAATTCCCGGCCATCGATCAGTTTAACCTTTATTTTATCCGCCCCTTCGACCACGTGATTGTTGGTGATAATGAAACCGTCGCCATCGATAATGAAGCCCGATCCCAGACTCCGTTGTTTAAAATCCTTGGGAATATCTCCAAAAAATTTCTCAAAGAAGTCCCGAAAAGGATCTTCCCGGCCAAACGGTGAAGGCCCAAAAAATTCATAGACCCGCCCCCCACCTTTATGAGTCTTTTCAGTGCTGATGTTAACTACTGCCGGTGAGGCCTGGCGGGCCAGATCGGCAAAGGACTCCGGCGCCAGCGCCGCCCGGAGCGGCTGACTGCCGGCCCAGAGGGCCGCTCCTAGCACCAAGAGAGTCATTACCAGAGTTGACACCAAGAGCTTAAAATTACGGTTGGTACAGATCATTAGACACTCCTACTCCGCTTTCGGCGGTTTTTTTATCTCCATCCAGTCCTTGGGGAGAGCTAATTCGATTTTCTCTTGTTTGCCCACTACCACCAGCAATTGTTGAGGGGATAGATATTTTTGCGCCACCGTCTGGATCTCCTTCCGGGTCAGGCGATTTATCAGGTCGGGATAACGCCAGGGATAATCCAGTCCTAGCCCATAAAACTCCACGTAGCCTAACAGCCAGGCTCTTTTAGCGTTGGAATCCATCTTCCGGGGCAAGCTGCCGATCAGGTAGGACTTGGCTTCTGATAATTCCTTGTCGGTGACCAGTTCAGTCCGGATGCGTTGCTGTTCTTTCAGTGCCTCCCGAAGGGCCACCCCGGCGGTGGCGTTTTTAGTTTCCAGAGTAATTTCAAAGGGACCGGCCGCCACTCCAGGATTAAAGCTGCTGGCGACACTATAAGCCAGGCCGCGATTGTCCCGGATGTTGTCCATCAGGCGGGAGGCAAAGCCGCCGCCGCCCAGGATATAATTCATTACCAGAAAGCCGTAAAAATCCGGATTCCGCCGTTTGATACCCACCTGACCTAATACAATATGGGCCTGAGTAATATCCTTGTCAATTCTGAGCACCTGGTTCTGCTTCAGACGGGGTATAACCGGCAACTCCCTTTCGGGCACCGGGGCGGAGGCCCAGGTGCCGAAAAATTTTTCAATCAACTGCTGTGCCTCAACCGGTCGCAAATCCCCCACCACCGCCAGGATAGCATTATTGGGCCGGTAATATTGACGGTGGAAGTTGACCAGGTCTGCCTGGGTGATAGTAGGAAGATCGGCTTCGGTGCCAATCACCGGATAGCCATACGGATGAGAGCCATACAAGGCCCGACAAAAGGCCCGGGCCGCAACCACCCCCGGCTCATCCTGCTCGCTTTTCAGCTGACCTTTAAAACGCTCAACCTTGCGAGCGATCTCTGCCGGGGCAAAGACCGGATTGAATAAAATATCCTGGAAAAGCTTGAGCGCCGCGGACAAATTTTTTTTCAGCACCGTAAGCCGGAGCACGGCGTAATCCTGCCCGCCGCCAGCCCCCAGTCTGGCCCCCAGAAAATCGATCTCTTCGGCAATTTGGGTGGCAGAGCGGGAATGAGTCCCGCCCAACAACAGGGCTGCGGTCAGGTTGGCTAGGCCCGCCTTGCCCGGCGGTTCTTGCAAGACCCCGGCCTTGATAAGCAATTCCATAGTGACCAGCGGCAAGTCCGGTTGCTCGGAAAACAGCCAGACTAGGCCATTGGGTAACTGATACCGCTTTCCCAATACCTGTTCTGCAGGGGCAGCTATCCCCGGGCCGACCAGGCAAAAGACGACTATAATTAATAATATGCTGATTTTTCTATTCAATCTGACCATATCCTTGATAGCGCCCGACAATTGGCCGGTCAGTCTGGACAGGATGAAGTATCCCTACCGTACAGTTTTGGGGAACCAGATATTGCTGGGCGACCCGCAGCACATCTTTTTTCTGCACGGCCTGAATTCCAGGCAGCAGTTCTTTTAGCCGTTGCCAGCTATCAATGGTTTGATATCGCCCCAGCAGCATACCCCGATAAAACAGCGAATCCTGGGCCATGACAAACCCTGATTCGGCCTGGTTTTTGGCCTTGATCAGCTCTCGATCCGTCACCGGCGTAGTCTTGATCCGGGTCAGTTCGGCCTCCAGGGCCTGCTCCAATTCCTCCACGGTTTTGCCCGGCAAAGGTTGGGCGTAAACCATAAATAGCGACGGGCAGGCAGTCGCCAGGTTATAATCAGCCCCGATATCCAGGGCCAGGCGCTTCTCATAAACCAATTGCTGGAACAGCCGGGAACTGCGTCCCTGGGAAAGAATGGAGGACAGCACTTCCAGGGCGTAGGCGTCTGGATGCCCCAGATTGGGCACATGATAAGCCAGGCATATAAAAGGCAACTGGGCTTCCCGATGCACGCTCACCTGGCGTTTGCCTTGCTGGGGTGGTTCCAAGGGCCGAAAAGGCGGTGGTTCCGGACCGCGGGGCAGTTTGCCGAAAGTGGCGCGGATTTCTTGAAGTGCCGCTTCGGGCTCAAAATCCCCGACCAGCACCAGGGTGGCATTATTTGGTTGATAATATTGACCATAGTAGGCTAAAAAATCCTCGCGGCGCAAACTCTTGATGTCATGCATCCAGCCGATTACCGGCCATTGATAGGGATGCGCCTTATAGGCCGCAGCCACTGTATCTTCAATTAAAAAACTGACCGGATCATCTTCGGTGCGCAGACGCCGTTCCTCCAGAACCACCTGCTGTTCGGTGCGGAACAGTTCCTCGCTGACCTTGAGGTTGCGCATCCGATCGGCCTCCATTTCCAGCCACATCTTCAGGCTGGTCTGGGGACCGATTTCATAATAGGCGGTGTAATCCCGGGAGGTAAAGGCATTGTCGGTGCCGCCGAACTTCTGCACCTGCCGGGAAAAAACCTTGGGGCCATATTTTTCCGTGCCCCGAAACATCAGGTGTTCGGTAAGGTGCGAAATCCCGGTTTTGCCCAGCTCTTCGTTACGGGAACCGACCCGATACCAGACCTGAAGGGTAACCACCGGGGCCCGGTTTTCGGGCCAGAGCAGCACTTTTAGGCCATTATCCAATCTGACCTCTTGCACCCGGGCATAAAGATCAGCGCTCGCCGCCCGGTCACAGCCTGCTAGTAAGAACCACCAGCATAAGATAAAAAGAATTTTTAAAGCTTTTTTAACCATGTCTCTCTTGATACCCCAAGTTTGGGAGCTTCCCCGCCTATGGTTAAAATTTTAATAATCAGGTCTGGAAATGGCAAGTGAGCAGGTATGATTTCTCATCGGGTTTTTTTAAATCTTAAGCCCTGAAGCCGGCCTGAACGGAATAATGGATCAGCCTCATTTGCTATTTTTCCCAACCGAGGCCTGGCGTAAAACCGGGAAGATAATCAGGGTGGCGGTAAGTGCCCCGCTAATATCTAGCAAAATATCCCGGGGGTTGGCGGTCCGACTTTCAATCCGGGCCTGATTGCCTTCATCTGTCAGCGCCACCCCCAGATTTATCATTAAGGCCAGGAAGATAGCGAGCAGCGGGCTAAAACCGAGAGCCCACCGCAGAGGACGCACCCAGGCAACAAATAACATAGCATAAATAATAAAATGACCGCCTTTGCGTAAAAAGAAGTGGAGCAGATTTGCCAGCTTACCATTCATAGAGGGAAACCAGGGCCAGATCAGTTTAATGATTGCTTGAGTATATTCCACCGACCCCAATTCTCCGGAAAATAACAAGATTAAGCCGGTCAGCAGCAGCGGCGGCAGCCAGTAGAAACAGAATGCCTTGAAGCGGAAGTATTTAAAAGCATTGAACATTAAAATATTACCTTAACGTTTCTATAGGTGTCGGGGCGGGTTAACCGCTCCCCTACGTTAGGAAGACAGATTTTGGGCCCCGAATGTAGAGCTGATAAAAATCGCTTTTTCATCTTGGCTCTCATCCCAAAATAGCGTCGATAAAGGCCTCGGCCTCGAAAGGACGCAGGTCCTCCATCCTTTCGCCGATCCCGATGTATCGAAGCGGCAGGCCGGTTTCTTTCACCACTCCCAGGGCCACCCCGCCCTTGGCCGTGCCGTCCAATTTAGTGATAATTAAACCTGTAACCCCCAGAGCCTCATGGAACATCCGGGCCTGATTGATGGCGTTCTGGCCGGTAGTGGCATCCAGCACCAGGTAGATCTCGTGGGGGGCATTGGGTAGTTTGCGGGCCGCAGTCCGCTTGATCTTTTTAAGTTCCTCCATAAGGTTGACTTTGGTATGCAGCCGGCCAGCGGTGTCGATGTAAACCGTGTCCACCCCCCGGGACTGGGCCGCGGCCAGCCCATCGTAGACCACCGCGGCGGGATCCGAGCCGCTCTTCTGTTTGATTACCTCGGCCCCCACCCGTTGCCCCCAGATCTCTAACTGTTCGATGGCCGCGGCACGGAAGGTATCAGCAGCGACCAATAATGCTTTCCGCCCTGCTGCCCGGTCGTAATGGGCCAGCTTGGCAATGGTGGTGGTCTTACCCACGCCATTAACCCCGATTACCATGATTACCCGAGGTTTTTGGTTAACCGCTGGGCCTGGGGCCGGAGCTTGCAGCAGGGCCACCATTTCTGCCTTGAGGTGAGCCTTGAGCCGGCTAGAATCACTCAACTCTTTGCGCCGCACTTTCTCCCGTACTGCGTCTATGAGGGCCAGGGTAGTATCAACCCCTAGATCGGCAGTGATCAATAGCTCTTCCAGTGATTCTAATAACTCCGCATCAATCACCTTCTTGCCCAGAAACAGGCGATCCAATCGATGCGCCAGGGCCCCTCGGGTCCGCCCCAAACGGTCCCGCAACCGGCGGAATACCCCTTTTTTATCGGGCTCCAGCCGCTCGACCGCAGTCTCCTCCTCCAAGGCGTCGGTCGGCGACAAAGAAGCCGTTTCAGCCTCTGGAGGCGAGGCCTCAGGCTCCGGTTCGGAAGCCATTAGCGAAGCTGCGCCGAGGGCGGTCTCCTCCAGCTGCGGCTCAGATTCATCGGGCGCTTCTGACACGGTAATCTCGGGAACCTCGGCCTGGGTTATTTCGGCCCCTTGGGCCTCTTCTGCAGCAGCTTTGCGGTCCTTTCGTTTTTTAAACCATTTACGCATAGTCATCTAAATTAATCAGATAATTGGCCCGGTCTCAATACCGGAGACTTTTTGCCTGATTATTAACCAAAAAATAAGTTTAAATAATAACATATAATCTTAAAGACTCCAATACCCAACTTCCTCCGGGGTTCCCTTGAGACCACTCAGCTTCAACCGCCAAGCGGTAATGACAAGGCTTTTGGTTTCCTACTAAGGTTTTTTCATAATCTTTAGAAAAAATTTTATCTTCTTGGCAATCCGCTGAATTGTCCAAGAAGATAGCGCCAAAGACCAAAGGCTGTCCCCAAAATTATCAATTATTACCAAGTGGCGATTGAATCAACCTTAAAGTATTAAAAAATATTAACCGATTAGACAATAGTGTAACTTTAATAATCGAACCCCGGGCTTGACCTGCGATCTAATTTGACTAATAAGTTAAAATTAGAATATTAAAGTTAACTATATTCTTGGAAAATATTGCTGGCAACTGAAGTCTGCCACCTAAGACTCCAGTTCTACCCAAATAGAAGTTAGCTTTGTTTATCCCCAGCGAGGGAAAGGGCTCAAGGCGATTGGTAGGATTTTGATGCCCCAGGTCGAGTCAATCACCTCGCTTTTGGTAGCAATGACAAAAGAAACGGGGAAATTAGCTATCTCTGGTATTTGGGGCAGATTCAGGAAATTAGTTTTTAAAATTTACGTCAAAGCTGCCTGATCTTAA